>JBFGLK010000143.1:0-7325 GCA_041576195.1 Promineifilaceae bacterium (SeqCode) | reverse complement strand
TGCCTGTCGCCAACTCGATGAAGACGTGGTTGCCGGCTGGATGGCCGTAGCCTCGCGACTCCTGACCTGGTGGTTGATCCCGTTCCCCGTCCACCGCCACGACGACCGTGCCGGCAACGGGGGCCACCACCGGAACGCCCCAACAACCGTAGTCCGCCAGGCGGTCGCTGCCAGAGAGGGCAGGGTCGACGACGAGGTCGTACGCCCAGCGTTGATCGGGGAATGCGGCGTGAGCGTTGACCCACACCGTGTCACCACCCCAGGTGACCCGCAGCGGCGCGTCGGTGGGCAGGCGGACCGTCGTGGCGGGCCTCAACCGGTCGATGGAGACGGGAGATCTCAGCGCCAGGGGCCAGACACCCCAGAGCGCCGGCCACATGGCGATGATGGCGAGCAAGACGGTGGCCCATTGCCACCGGCCAACCCTGCGCTTCCAAATGAAGTAGACCAGCATCCCCAGGAGGATGGTGCCGCCCAGATAGGGCAGCCCACCCCGCAGGAGAAGCCAGGCCAGGACGCCTTGTTCACCGCCCCTCGTCGCCGTGCCCCATAGGAGGGAGAATGTGGCGGCGAGGAGCACTGCCGGCACCCACCGTAGAATCTGGTAGCTCATCACGCCGCGCTCCTTCCGCTCCCGGCGGAGCCAGACCCGGCTCATGCTCGACCGGGATGATGGTTCACCGGATCGTGCTATGCCCATCGTACTGTCGGGATAGCGGTGTGTATTCACCCGGAGCGGGTGGTTGGAGGGTGGTTTTCCGGCCAGGGCTGGCGCGATTCACCCTATCGTGGCGCGATTCGCCCGCATCGCGTGAGCTACAATAGACAACGAAGCGATGTAGGTCAGGCCGCGCCACAGAATCGCGAGGGTTTCACCAGGCGCGCCACTGCCGGCATCAGGGCCAGAGAGCTGGGGACCACTCGTCCTGCTCGGTGAAGGTAAGGCGTATGACCTCGGCCGTGGCAATCTCCAGCGCGTAGATGCCCAAATCGCTGAAATAGCCGCTGTCTTCGGAGAAGCGCCTGGCGTCTTCGCCGATGTTGGTCTGCCTGCCGGCAAACACGATGAAGCGGCCATCCGCCGACCAATCGAGCGAAGTCGGCTGCTCAAGCGGCGCCACAGAGAGTGTCAGCAGTTCCGTGCCGTCCAGGCCGACCAGACGGATCAGCGTCTCCCCCTGCGTGGTGCGGACCACCACGGCAAGCCGCTCCCCATCGGGCGACCAGGCCGGCCGGGGCATTCCTGGGGCCGTGACTGACGTCGGCGCCTCCACGAGGGCCGGCTGGCCGAGGCGCAGCACCACCAGTCTGGCCGTGTTCTGACTCTCCTGCTCCTGCACGAAGGCAATGTGGCGACCGTCCGGCGACCAGACCGGCCAGAGATCCCGGGACCTGTTGTCCGTTAGCCGCTCTGGCGCCGAACCGTCGGCACCTATCGCGAAGATCTCCGAACGCTGCCAGCCGCCGTCGCGATCGGAGACGAAGGCCAGCCGCTCGCCGTCTGGCGACCACGTGGGCGCGTAATCGTCGGCCGGATGTGAGGTGAGCTGGACCACGTTCGTGCCATTTGCATTCATCACGAAGATGTCCAGGTTGCCCTGCCGATCGGAAACAAAAGCGATCCGGCGGCCGTCCGGCGACCACGCCGGTTGCCCGTCCCTGAACAGGTTGTTCGTCAGATGCAGGCGTGTGGAGCCATCCGCCTCCATTAGGTACAGCTCCTGTTCACTAGACTGCCCGATCACGAAGACAATGCGCCCCCGGCCGGTGAGGCGGGCCGCCGGCGCCGTGAGGGTGGGCGTTGCGGTCGGCACGGCCGGCGAGATGAGCGCCGGTTCCCCGTCGCAGCGCACGACGGGCACGTAGTCCCTGGGCAGGCCCGGAATTGGGCTGACGCGGCGCGGGGTTTCGTGGGGCAGCAGGGGGCGGGCGATGATCGCGTAGGCGGACTCCCCTGCCTGGAAAACCTTCTGGGTCAACTGGCGCGAAAAAACGTTGAAGATGGGTTCGACCCACTCGCCCTCGACCAGGACCAGGTTGGGCTCGCCGGGGGACCACAGATCCGCCAGCCCCGGCCGGTCCAACGGCCAGGGAGGCGGCGTGGGCGACGCCGGCGGCGCGGCTTCCTCGATCCACAGCAGGAGCGATGCCGGCATGTACGGCCGAAGCGGTTGCACCGGGCGATAGGCCTGAAGCAGGTTGATGCCCTGCGCCAGGTCATCGACCAGATAGGGCACGTCCGGGCCGTAGAACATGTAGAAGACGTCTTCCATCTGGACGACAAGGTGGCCGACTCCATCGCTGCCTTCGCGTTGGGTATAGAACGTGTCATGGGGTTGGGTGAACCCGATGCCCTCGAGCTGCTGGCGCAACGAGCACATCTCGTCGGGCGTCAGCGTCGCTTCGCGAAATGCGAATGATTGGCCGTAGGTGCCCTCTCTGAGCAGGAGCTGCCCATCCCCATAGATGATCAGGGTCGGCGTGCCGCGCCCGAAGTAGACATCGGTGTTGTTGCCGCCATCGCCGCCGACACGACCAACGAAAAGGAAGACGGGCTTGGTCGGGTAGACGACGTAGTCAGGTGTGACCGTCGGGAACGGGGCCAGGGAGGCGATGGGCAGGGCGATGGGCGTGCGCGAAGGCGTGGGCACGACGGTCGGCGTCGGCGGGTCGGCGGTGTTGGTGGGGGCGGCGTCCAGGGCTGTGGGGCTCGCGCCGGGCGTCGGCGTGGCGAGAGGGCCGGCTGTCGGCGCGGCGGCGAGATGGGCTGTCGGCGCCCGGCTGGCGCCGTCCGTGGGCGGCGGGGCCGGTGCGTCGGCCAGGCAGCCAGCCAGGAACAGGCTGGCCAACAGGGCCAACGTCACACCGCCCGGGAACGGATGTCGACAACGACCCTTTCTCGCTTGTCTTACGCGCATGTTCCCCCTTGGCGCTCCAGCGAATCATCACGCCGGGTGCGCGGTCGAGTCAGGCCGCGCGCCCGCTGCTGGTCGAGAACCCCTATCCCACCCTCACGCGTCGGCAGATCAGCACGAGGTCGTGACGTTGACAGTGTCGGGTGCCTTTGTGACGTTGCAGGGCATGCACCTTGACGACAGGAGTCGAATCCGGTTGCGCGGCCCCTCACGCAGCCAGAGGCCCTTGCGGGCAGGTTGTGCTCGCCTCTGACGACGCGCTACCAGCTTGCGCTTTAATCCAGCAGCTCTGCGCTCCAGCTTCCCTCCTGGATGCAGGCATCCAGTTCCCGATACTCCCGCGCCAGGTCGTCCGCCGGCTGCAGGATGGCGCTCACGTCTGATGGTGGGCCCGCATGATGAGCGCTTCAGCCGGTTTCATTGCCACCCCGCTCAGGGTCCCACCCGTCGCTGGACGGGCTATGCTGACAATTATATCTAGGTGTCGTGTGGTCGAATAGTCCACAGTCGCGGAACGGCCGCGCTCTGGTCGTCGCCGCGACGACTGCGGAGGTTTTTCCAGTGGACTACTCTTAACGCGATGTAGGCAAATCGCGCCACCGCGGGCGGCTCACTTCCTTCGCTTCCGCGCCGCCTTCTCCCGGTTCTCCCGGGCCCGCGCCCGGGCGATCTCGCCGATCAGGGCATAGGGAATCGGCTCGTCGAGCGGGAACCGGACCGTGCCCTTGGCCACCGCGTAGCGCGCCAGCTCGTCCTTGAACTGCTCGATGGCCCCCGGCGTCGGATAGAGCCCGATGTGCCGCTTGAAGGCGGCGAAGTGCACCAGGTTGCCGTGGAGCTTGAAGGTCGGCATCTGGTAGCTGATCACCTCCTCGGCGTCGGGCACCGCCTGGCGAATCGTGGCCCGGATCTGCGCCAGGATCGCCTGGATCTCGGGCGGGAAGCCCGCGATGTAGTCGTCGATCGTGGTGAGGGCCGGGCGTTCGGACATGGTTCGCTTCCTTTGGGGAGATCCCACATCAGTGTCAGCGACGATTCGCCGACGCCGCGATCATGCCGACCGGGTCAGCCGGGCGGCTCGCGCTCGCGTTGCCGCTGCTGCAGGCGTTCGATCCGCCGGTTGATGAAGGGCGAGAAATGAGGATAGTATCGCCGTTGCACCGCCGCGAGCCGCCAGTCGTTGCCCGTGATCGTGCGACGGCAGTCCGGCGCGCCGCACTGGCACAGTCGATCCAGCACCCAATCTGCCTGCACGGTAAAGAGGGCATAGTCAACCGTCAGCTCCTCGCCAGCGGCGACGTTCCGGCGGGCTACCAGGGTCACCTCATCGGCCAGCCACAGGTTGGCATCGCACGAGTGATTGAGCGAGCCGCCCGCGCGCCGCACGGTCACCTCAGGTTGCTCGACCAGGTGCAGAACCTCGTCGATCTGAATCGCGTTGTAGTGGGGCACGCGCTGCTGAAAGGCGCGAAACGCCGCCTCGGACATGACGGTGCCGCCCACGACCTCGACCACCTCCCCTTGCCGGATGGGCGCGCGCGCAAACGCGCCGATGCCCTGCAAGGATGACGGGCGAAAGGCCTGTCGGGGATCGACCCATGTTTGCTCGCGATAGCGGCGTGGTGGTGTCATGGCATGGGACCGGCAGTCGGCGAAGACCTGCCCATCCTTTTTAGCACGCCCCGCGTGTGGTGGCCATAGACAGATGTCCGTGATTCGCCGCCGGTATTGGTGGCGGTGTGTACACTATGCGAATCGTCTCGGCATCCGGGCCGGTCAACGACGCGGGCAGCCCGGGCGCCGCAGGCCGTGGGAAAACGTCCCGAGGGAAAAGGACGCCAGTCCCTTGACGTCAGGATTGGCGGCACCCTACACTGCGCGGCATCCGTCTGTGACAGAGAGAAGGAGATACTATGGCTACCGCAACGCTTGTGGCCCGCACGCCGGGCCGGTCTCGCCTCGGCGTCGCCGGCGCGCTTCTTGCCGCTCTGGCCCTCATTGTGTCCGGCCTCATTCAGTTGGCCCTGGTCCATCCGCAGCGCGGTCCCGGCGAGCTGGGGTCCGCATCCGCCACCCTGATCGAATCCGCCCATGCCGTCGCCTGGGCGGGCATGATCCTGGCGTTCGTCGAGATGCGCGCCCGCCACGGCCAGCGCTTCGGCCGGCTTGGCATCCTGGCCTTCTACCTGTCTGTCATCGGCCTTGGGGCCCTGATCGCCATCACCGCCGGCGTGCTGATCGCCTACCATATCGCCGGCTCCGCGGTGATCTTCGACGAAGGCACCCTTGGCGAAACGATCGCCAACTTCGCCGCCCTCCCCGGCTTCCTGGCCCTGCTCTTATGGACGCCCTTACTGGGCATCGCCGTCTGGCGCGGCGGTGTCCTGCCCTGGTGGTGCGCGCTCTTGCTCATCGCTCACCCTCTGCTCGTCACCTTTCTGATCGCGTCCTACGGTTTCGGCGGGCTCGCCCTCGGGGCGCTGTGGCTCGCAGCGGCAATGGCGCTTCGACCACGAGCCGTATCCCTCGCCGCTCGGGCGCCGTCACCGTAACCTTGGCCGTGCCGTCATCCGCCGGCGTCGCTCAACTGACCGGAAAAGGCGTTTTGTCTCGATCGCTCCGGCCGGGCTTTTCATCGCCGCGACAATGGCGATAATTGCGGCCCCATAATGAGCCGCTTGCCCACCGCCCTGACCATTGGCGCCGGCGAGCCGGCAGCAGCCCCGGGTCTCTCCGGGCGCCGGCTCGTCCTGGCGCGCGTGGGTTGGCTGGCCATCGCCCTGCCCTGCATCGCGCTGTACTTCTGGAGCCTGCCCGCGCTATACCGGCACGCCGCAGCGTTCGTCGGCGACACGCTGCCGGCCCCGGATGTCCTGCGTGCGGGTATGCTCGAACTGGGTCTGCCGGAAACTCTGGTGGCCCTGGTGCGTTTCCTCCGGCTGGCCGTGGTCGCCACGTGCGCCCTGGTGGTGGGCATCATCATCTTCTGGCGGCGATCGGACGAACGAGCCGCCCTGATCTTCTCCCTGCTGCTCGTGGTCATTGGCGCCGCCTTCGCCGCCGCGCTTCCGGCGTCCACCGTCTCACTCGACCCGTGGCTCCAGCTAGCTTTCAATGTGGCATTCGCCTCCTTCTTCTTGAGCGCCTATCTTTTCCCCGATGGCCGCTTTGTCCCGCGGTGGACGCGCTGGTTGCTGGCGCTGGCCCTCCTCACGATGGTGGGCGATCAGTTCTTTGCCGGCACCCTCCTGGATCCTGGCGCCTGGCCTCCGGCCCTGGCGCTGGCGTTCTCGCTCCTGCTTCTCGGCAGCCTCATCGCCGCCCAGGTCTATCGCTATCGCCGCATCTCCGGCCCAGTCCAGCGCCAGCAAACCAAGTGGTTTGTGTTCAGCGTCACCGTCGTCATCGTGCTGTTCTTCGCTTATTGGACGACACTAAACAGCTACCCCACGCTTGCCACCACGGGCCGCGCGGCGATCCTGATCGATCTCATCGGCGGCACGGTGTTGAGTCTGTCATTTGCGCTCGTGCCATTGTGCATCGGCTTCGCCGTCATGCGCCACCGCCTCTGGGATATCGATCCGATCGTCAATCGCACGCTGGTCTATACGGCGCTGACCGCCACCTTGTTGGGCCTCTACCTGGCCGTCGTCGGCTACGCCGGCGTCGTGGCCGGCGTGCCGAATCACCCGGCCGCGTCGATGCTGGCAGCGGCGCTCGTGGCCGTCCTCTTCCAGCCCCTGCGCGCCCGGCTGCAAACTGCCATCAACCGCCTGATGTACGGCCATCGCGACGAGCCCTATGCCGTGATCGCCGCCCTGGGCCGCCGGCTGGAGAGCACACTGAACCACGACGCGCTATTGCCGTCCATCGTCACCGCCACGCGAGAGGCCCTGAAGCTGCCTTACGCGGCCCTCACGGTGCGAGACGACGGCCAGGTGGTGCTCGTCGCCGAAGAGGGTCTGGTTCAAGCGGGGCTCGTGCGGCTACCGATCCACTACCAATCCGAATGGGTGGGCGAGCTGTTGCTGGCGCCACGGGCGCCCGGCGAAATCTTCTCCCCGGCAGATCGCCGGCTGCTGGCCGATCTGGCTCGCCAGGCCGGCATGGCCATCCACGCCGTGCGCCTGACTCGAGAGCTGCAGATGCTCAACCAGGAGTTGCAGCAGGCGCGTGTGCAACTCGTGACCACGCGCGAAGAGGAGCGGCGCCGCCTGGCCCATGACCTGCACGATGGCTTTGGGTCGATGCTGGCGTCCCTCGGCCTGAGGGCGGGCGCCATCCGAACGCGAGTGGAGGGGGATCCCCAGATCGCCGGCGCCCTGGCCACCGAGCAGCAGGAGATCATTCGCGCGGCGATCGCCGACCTGCGCGGCCTGATTCAGGCTTTGCGACCGCCGGCCCTGGATG
>JBFGLK010000142.1:0-7348 GCA_041576195.1 Promineifilaceae bacterium (SeqCode) | reverse complement strand
GCGCTGCGCCCGCGTCACCCAGGTATTCTATCACTCAATGGCTGAAGACCGTCTTTTTACCCTGGCCAGCCGCATCCAACCGGCGCTGCGCTCCCTGCCGCCGGCACAACGGCTTAACGCCTATGGCGAGGTTGTTCCGCTCCTGTTTACGGCGCCGTTCGCGTTGCCCGCCCTGGTCTGGCTGGCGTGGGCCACCGACTGGCCCGCCACGCTCAGGCAGGCGCCAGCGCTGTTGCTGCTCGGCATTGCGGGCGCCGCCTTTCGGCGTTTTGCCAGCCGCCTGAGCTGGGAGCCTGGCGTCGATGCCGGCACGGGCGGGGAGTTTGAGAGCCGCTTCACCTTCACCGTGACCGCCTGGCCTTTGCTTGTATGGGCGGCGGCGCTCGCCTGGGGCGCTGGCCTGCTCTGGCTCCTGGTGCTGTGGCCGCTTCAGCATCTCAAGCTCGCCTACCGCTTTGCCTTCGCTCTGCCGGCGGGGCGGTGGTCGTGGCGCCTGTCGGCCGTGTCCCAATCGCTGGCCTTCGGCGTCCTACCCGCGCTGTTGGCGCTGACCGTCTATCAGGCGGCCGGCGGGGTCCGCCCACCGGATGCCCTGACCCCGAGCGTGATGGGCCCGCTGCTACTGGCCTGCGTCTTCATGGGTCTGGCGCCGGCGCTGGTGGCCGCGCCGTTGCTGGCCTATCTCCTGGTCTTCGTCAACGCGGGGGCTGCCCGGGTGACGATGTGGCGGCTTCTGCTGAGCAGCGCCGGATTGCTCGGTCTGGCCCATCTATTTGCTTCGCTCGGCGCTGGCCTGATGGTCGAAGGTGGACTGCTGGCACTGGTCCTGTTCGCCGCCGGCTTGTGGCTCGTCACGTATCTGCTGTTCCGGTTGAACGCGGTCGGTGAGCAAAGCCAGCGGGAGATCGCCACGCTTTCGCAGCTCGAGAGGCTGGCCCAGGCGCTGCTGGGCGCCCCGGCCGAGGACAGCGATCTACCGGCCATCCTGGGCAGCGCGCTGCCGGCGATCTTCGGCCCGGCATGGCTGGAGATCACGCTTTTCCCTGACGACGTGCTCTATCACCAGGGCCTCGACTGGCCGCCGGTGGATGCCGACGTCTGGGCACGGCTGCGAGGCACGCGGGCCCCCTTTCTGTTGTTGCCCATGGTCGCCCGCTCGCCAGACGGCCGGGCGGCCCTAAACGCCCTGGTCGTGCCAATTGGCGGGACCCCCGCGCCGGACGCGGCCTCCTTCTCGTCCGACGTGGAGGCTCCCAATCCAGGGCCGGGTCGCGTGATCGGCGGCATTTACCTGGTGCTGCACCGGCATCTGGGGGAGGCGTCGCGCTGGTTGCCGGCATTGCAGTCGATCGCCGGCCAGATCTCGGCCGCCCGCCAGCGTGAGGAGAGCCACCGGCGCGTCCTCGATTATCAGGCGCGGCTCTATCAGCAAGAGGTGTACGCGCAATCATACAAGGCGGAGGCGCTGGCGGAGCGACTGGCGTATCAGCAGGCGGCGAGCGAGCTGCGGCTGGCCGGCGAGATCCAGGCAAGCCTGTTGCCAACCTATGCGCCCGAGGTGGCTGGTTGGGAAGTGGCCGTCGCCCTCGAGCCGGCGCGCGACGCTTCAGGCGACTTCTATGACTTCATTCCGTTGGCCGGCGGACGGATCGGCATCCTCATGGCGGATGTTGCCGGCAAGGGGATCGGCGCTGCGCTCTACATGGCCGTGAGCAAAACGCTCCTGCGCACCTATGCCCAGGAGTACCCGGCCGAGCCCGCCCGCGTGTTCGCCGCGGCCAACGCCCGAATGCTGACCGATACGCAAGGCGATTGGTTCGTCACGGCATTCTACGGTGTGCTGGACCCCGAGCGCGGGACGCTAACCTACAGCAACGCCGGCCACAATCCGCCGTTGCTCTGGGCGGACGCCGGTGAGGAGCCCGACTCGCTCTGGCGCACGGGCATCCCACTTGGGTTGTTTGACGGTCAGTCGTGGGAGCAGAAGACGGTCAGTCTGGAGCCCGGGTCGATGCTCGTCTTGTATACGGACGGCGTGACGGAAGCCCAAGACGACTTCAACGATATGTTCGGCGTCGAGCGCCTGTGCGCGGTTGTCGGGGCCAGCCTCGGGCGTCCCGCGGAGATCGTCGAATTTAACGTTTTTGAGGCGATCGAGGATTTCGTTGGCGATGCTCCCCAGAACGATGACATCGCCCTCATGGTCATCGCCCGCGAGCGAGACGGGTAGCCGGCCCGGGTCCCGGCAACAGAAAAGCCGCCAGGCACTTCGCCGGCGGCTGGAATGACCCACCAGGGACTCGAACCCCGAACCTACTGATTAAGAGTCAGCTGCTCTGCCAATTGAGCTAGTGGGCCTAGCCTGACCATTATACTTCAGGGCAGGTCGGTGTCAATTGCCGGCGCCGGCGTTTCGAGGAACGCACCCAGGACCCAGCCCTGCAGATCACCACTGGCGACCGCCAGCCAGATGTCGCCATCGACCGTCTCCGTCTCCTCCAGCAGGACCACCTGCGCGCCGGGCTCCAGGAGGGCCAGCAGCGCCCCGTCGATGCCGGGCGTGGCCCGCAGGTTCAGACCGAACGGGCTGACGACGACGGCCAGGCGCGGCGTGGGGCTGGGCACGATCGTGGCGGTTGGCACGGGCGATGGGGTGGCTGTGGGTTGTAGAGTGTCCGTGGCCGTTGGCGGTGGCGTCGGGCTGGACGACGGGCTGGACGACGGACTGGGGGTCGGGCTGGGCTCGGTCGTTGGCGTGCCCGTCGGTGTGCTGCTGGGCGTAGGCGCGGGGCCGGGAGTCGGCGGCGCCGTGGCGGTGGCGGTCGGCGTCAGCGTGGGTGGACGGAAGGGATCCAGCCGCGTCACGTCGATGATCACCAGCTCCAGGGCGACCTCGCGCTGGAGATCGGTGCCGATCTGCTCCTGTAGGGCGACGACGGCCCTGAAGTCGAGGGCATCTGGCTCGGTGGAGCGCACGGTCAGCTCGAGGTTGAGGACGTTTTCTTCCAGATTGCCGATAATCAACTCCTGGAGCTCGACGTCGGGCAACTCGGCCACCCGGACGGCGGTGACCTCACGCACCTGGGCCTCCAGGGCATCTTCCTGGGCGAGTCCGTAGGTGATGACGGCCAGCAGCGCGGAGACGATGGCCAGCATGACGAGGGCGATGCGCACGGTGCGGATCTGCAGGTCGCGGCGCTCTTTGCGGGTCACGTTCGGGCGGAAGCCGAGGGCGAGGAAGACGAAGACGGCGGCCGAGGTGATGGCGATGAAGTTAGTGGAGAAGAGCAACAGGGCGCCCAGGCCGAGTTGGGCGCGGGCGGGGCCAAAGAGGAATGCGGCGAGGGCGATGCCGGCACTGGCCAGGGGGGGCACGAGGGCGGCGGCGATGGCCACCCCGGGCAAGGCGCCCGCCGCGTCCGACTCGCACAGGGCGTAGGCGCCGGCCATGCCCGCCAGCAAGGCCACGCCGAGGTCGAGCAGCGTGGGCGCGGTGCGCGACAGGACCTCGGCCGTCAGTGGGTCATCCGGCCGGATGAGACCGATGACAAAGCCGACTACGGTCGCCCACATGGCGCCCCGGAGGACGGCGCCCACCGCGAGCCGGAGGAAGCGCCCGTCACCCTGGACGATGGCCAGACCGACGCCGACGATCGGCGACATCAGGGGCGCCACGAGCATGGCGCCTATGATGACGGCCGGGCTGTTCAGCAGGAGGCCGAAGGCGGCGATGCCGGCACTCAAGGCGATCAGGGTGAAGTAATCGGTGTCGGCCCGCGCATTGCGCCGCAGGCGGGTGTAGATCTGCACCCGATCGCTCATCGTCTTCCGGGGGAAGATGCGTTGTACGCGCCACGCCAGCCGGGAGCCCAGGTTGCCCAGCGTGCCATTGCCCTCGCGCACCACGATGACGGGCTTGCGGCTCTGGCGGACGACCGAATCGACGACATTGCCGAAGAGGGCCCGATCCAGCGAGCTCTCCCGGCTGGCGCCCAGGATGACGAGGTCGTAATCTTCGTTGGCCTCCGCCACAATGCCGGCCGTGGCCGACCAGGAGACGCGGGTCTTGGCCTCGACGCGCTCCGTGGCGTCTGCGAATTGAAGCACCTGGCGCAGCCGCGCCGCGCCGACGGTGTCCGCATCGACGCTGAGATAGTCCGTGGCCACGAAGAGGGCGGTGATCTCGGTGCGATTTGTCAGCGGCAGCAAGAAGCTGAGGGAGTCGATCGTATTGGGCCCGCCCGCGGTGGGCAGGAGAATGCGGTCGATGGACGCTGGCTGGGGTCGCTCGGTTTCCGGGTCCTCCACGACGGCCGGCTTGCTGTAGGCCTGGCCGCGCAGGACGGCCACCGCGCAGGGCACGCGGCTGAAGTCGTGGGTCTCGCGGGCGTCGGCCCGGCTGATGACGAGATCAATGTCTGCCGACTGGACAAGTTCTGGCAACGCGCGCCGGGCGTCCGGGGCGTGCAGGATGAGCGTATGGTGCGTCAACTGCTCCACGCAGACGTTCCGCGCCAGGGCAAGCGTCTCGCGGGCCTGGGCGATCAGGCTCTCCTCGCGTGTCGGCAAGAGGACGGCGGAGATCAGCTGCCCATTCGCCCGGGCCAGGTGATGGCCGAAGACCCAGCCGATGTCCAGCTCCTGTCCGGGCTCCAGCAGCACCAGGGCGCGCCAGGCCTTTCCTTCGATGGGATCGCCTTCGATGATCTCCATGGCTCCAAGTATAGTGCCATTCGGCAAACGAGGCAGGCCGCACCCAGGCGTTGACCCGGCGGTTTGTCACTGGATCGGGCCTCTGCTAGAATAGCCTTCGTATCGGGGCATGGCGCAGTTTGGTAGCGCGCTTCAATGGGGTTGAAGAGGTCGTGGGTTCGAATCCCGCTGCCCCGACACGACGCCGCCCACGCGGCGTTTTTTGTTCGCCGGCCCATCCGTGGGCAGGAGGTGACGATGGATGCCGACACGAAGCCCATGCGCAGCGCCGGGCTGGGGATTGGCCTGATCGCCCTGACGGGCGCGGTCCTGACGGCGCTGGCGTTGGGCGCGGAGTTCATCGGCCTTGACCTGACGCCCGGCTTCGGCGTCGTCCAGATGACCCAGCTCCTCGTGGGACTGACGCTGATAACCCTGGCCGTCTTTCTGCAGATCCGGCGCACGCGCCGCTCGGGAATGCCGCGCTCCCTTCAGGCTGACATTGGCGTGAGGCTGGCGGCCATGGGTCTGGTTTTCGCTTACGTGGCCGGCCTGTCGGATCTAATCGGCATTGGCACGCACGTTGGCCCGGAGTTCAATCGGCCCTTCGTCGGGCCGTTACAGCTCGGCGGCATCGGCCTTGGCGTGTTGTCAATCGTTGCCGGCATTCTGCTTTACTTCACGAGCCGGAGCGCCAACGGCCATTCGTCACTGGAGTTCCTCATCACGGGCGGGGGCGAGGATGAGGGGGAGAGCCAGGCGGCGGCGTCCTGAGGGGAGTGTTGGGCTAAGGAGGAGAAGGGGGAGAGCGGACGGTGTGGGCGGGCTCAGCGCAGGCCGGTGAGTTCGAACGGATAGTTCAGCACTTCGAGCACGGCCACGGCCTCCTGCGGTCGTTGGAACGTCACCGTGAAGCTGAGCGACTGCTGGGAGGGGAGCACCCAGGGAAAGGCCGGGTTATTGGCAAACAGGAAGTAGACGGTGCCGCCGCCCGACAGGCGCACGTTCTCGCTGGCGATGACGAGCTGCTCGGCGCCCAGGTTGGTCACCTGTCCCTGGATCGCCAGGCTGGTGCCGTCGAGACTGACCTCCGCGCCCAGGACGGTGACGATGGCGGCGTTGGTGCCGGTCTTTCGGAAGGGAACGTTCACCTCAATCTGGCTGCCGCTGTCGCCGAGCTGAACGATCCAGCGTAGCGTATCGCCGCTCAAGCTGGCGGGGATCTGGTAGCCGGCGGTCGCTTGCAGCGACTGACCCGCGCCGACGACGCCGGTGGCCAGGGGAAAGCGCCCAAACTGGCTGGCCAGAGCGTTCGTGGCGTACTGGTTGCCCAGCTGATCGATCAGGGAGAGGCGGAGGCGGCTGGCGTCGATGGCCTGGGCGCCGACGTTGCGCAGCTCGAAGTCGATCAGGAAGAAGGCGAAGCCGGGCGGCGCGCCGGGTTCGTCGAGCAGGTGGGTGGTGCCGGTGGCCGTCAGCTGGAGGTTGTCGAGCTGGGCGGTCTCTCCCAGTTCGACCAGGTTGGCCACGCTCTGGCTGCCGGCATCCGGCACGACGTAGCGGCCGTGGGCCACGAGGCGATTCTCGCCGGCCGTGCCGAGCAGCACGAGCGTGATGCCGGGCGAGCTCTGAGCGAAGACCTCGGGGCTCGTCGCCGGCACGACGTTGCGACTCTCGAAGGCGAACTCGCTCGCCTGGCCGCCGAAACTGGTGAGCGTGATGCGGTCGCCCGGCAGCAAGCTGTCGAGCAGCGCCCGGTTCTCCGCCGAATCGGCCAGGCCGACGACGTAGTTGACGACGGTGCCATAGACCCAGACGGCGTTCGTGGCGCCGGGGAGCGCCGGCTCCCAGCGGCCCTGTGCCGGCACTGACTCGGCACGCAGATTGAACCGCCGCCCAGCCACGTCCAGCATGGCCGGGGACTGGAGCGACACGCTGATGGTGGAGGCGCTGCTTATGCCGACGACGACGACGTCGGCTGCCGGCACAGCGCCAGGCGTTGTCACCAGCGGACCGACCAGCTCGCTTGTCGCCGTCGCCTCCGGCGAGCCATCACGCCCTTCTTCGTCACCCGAGCGCAAAAGAAGAATAGCGAAGGCCACGATCAGAAGCAGGCCAAGCATAATGGCGGCCGCCGCCAGGTAGATCGGCCGCCGGCCGGAGAGAAACGCGGGCTCCGCCGAGACGTGTTCCTCAGACATGCGCATTGCCTCTCTCTGGGCTCGGACCGCCGGGCGCGGAGCAGATCACGGAATCAGGCCCGGCAGATTGGTCGGCGCGACGCGTAGCCGAATGTCCGGCTCGCTGCTGACGAAGACCTGGCGGTAGTTGAGGAAAGGGACCTCGAGCCGTACCGCGCTGGCGACCGAGAGTGGGCCAAAGCGTATGGCGCCGGCCTCATTCGTGTAACCGAAGGCCAGGAGCTGGCCGGTTGCATTGTCGTAGACAACGACGGCCACATCCATGATGCCCTCGTCCAGCTCGGGAGTGAAATTCACGTTCGCGTCGTAGTAGACGGTCACGTTGAGGGAAAGGCTCTGAACAGGCACGCCCCGGGGTGTCGGCGTGGCCAGTGGTTGGATGCCCACGATCGGCCGGGGCGTCGGCGTGGTTGGCGTCGGGGTATCGAAGAAAGGCGGCTGCGTTGGTGCGGGCG
>JBFGLK010000141.1:0-7357 GCA_041576195.1 Promineifilaceae bacterium (SeqCode) | reverse complement strand
GACACCCTCCTGCCCGGCGTGGTGGCCGAGACGACGGTCCAGGTGATTCAGTCCGACAACCAGGGCTTCGCCGCCAACGTCATCTTCCCCGAGCGCACGCCGCGGGCCGTCGCGGCCCCCGGCGGCATCACCTACACCGAGATGTTGATGCCCGGCCTGGACGTCGTCGGCGGCAACCCGGACCTGGTGGGGCAGCCGGCGGTGCCGATCCTCAACCGACTGCTGGCCATTCCCCGCAATGGATTGACGCCCACCCTGAGGCTGGGCCAGATCTCCTACAGCAGACACGTTACGTGCAGCTGGCCCTGCTTCGCCCCCGCCCAGCCGTCACCCATTGACCTAGCCCCGACGGGCGAAGACGCCGACTTCGGCGATCCCCCGTTTGTGATCGACCGCGCGGCCTACGCGGAGGACCGCGACTTCCCACAGAAGATCGCCTCCGTGCGCTTGCTTGGCCGCCTGCGCGACGTCGACGTGGTGCAGCTCAGCGTGGCCTCCGGGCAGTTCAACCCGGTCCAGGGGGTGTTCCGCCCCTTCCAATCCGTCGAGGTCTGGCTCGACTTCGAGGGCGGGGAAGGCACCTTCCTCAACGGGCAGGCCCTCGGCGTCTTCGAGAGTCACTTCGACCCGATCTGGCCGCTGCTGCTGAATGGGGAGGCCGTCGTCGACCCGGAGTACGTGGATCCCGACCTGCCCCTGGCCAGCTGCATCGGTTACGAATTCCTGATCATCGTCGATCCCGCCTACCGGGCCGCCGCCGACGCGCTCAAGGCATGGAAGGTGAGCAAGGGCATCGCCACGTTGGTCGTGGAGACGGGCAACGGCCCCGGGGATGCCGGCACCACCGCCGAAGAAATCCGCGCCTTCATCCAGGACGAGTATAACCGCTGCCTGGTCCGCCCCTCCTACCTGCTCCTCTTCGGCGACAGCCAGCACATCCCCCCCTGGACCGTCCAGGTCTCCACCACGGAGGACGATGAGGGCAACACGATCCCCGTCTTTGCCCCCTCCGATCTGCCCTATGTCACCGCCCTCGACGGCAGCCAGGACGACGTCTTCTTCCCACTCCCCTACCTGGCCCACGGCCGCATCCCGGTAACGTCGCTTTCGCAGGCGGAGACCGTCGTCGACAAGATCATCGCCTATGAAAGCGCGCCGCCTACCGTCGGCAGCTTCTACCAGGAGATGACCTTCGCCAGCTACTTCCAGTGCTGCTGGTGGAGCCAGCCGGACGGGACCACCACGCGCGGCTACGTGCAGACCTCGGAGCAGGTGCGCAGCTACCTGGTCGGCCAGGGCTTCGGCGTGGAACGCGTCTACGCCAGCGACGCCGACTACTACCAGGACGCCTCGGAAGACGATTACTACGATCTGGGCACGAGAGACGACACACCCCGGTTCTATCGCAATGGCGGCGCGCTGCCGGGGGCCATCGGGCCGGGCAGCGGCTTCGCCTGGGACGGCGACACCCAGGACATCAAGGACGCCTTCGCCGACGGGCGCTTCCTCATCTTTCACCGCGACCACGGCAACAGCAGCGGCTGGGGCGACCCACCCTTCGACAGCGGCGACGCCGGCGCCCTCAGCAACGGCGCCCTCCAACCCGTCGTCTTCAGCATCAACTGCAGCACCGGCTACTTCGACAACAACACCTCGTTCGCCGAGACGCTCCTGCGCCACGGCAACGGCGGCGCGGTGGGCGTCATCGCCGCCACGCGCGTCACGCCGACCTGGGAGAACAACGCCCTCTCCCGCGGCCTCTTCGACGCCATCTGGCCCGGCTTCCTGCCCGGCGACGGCGGCCCGGGGGCGATCGTCCGCTTGGGCGACATCCACAACTACGCCAAGCTCTACATGCTCAACCAGACCTGGCAACCCCAGCCCGCCGGCTCGCTCGACCTAACCGACGTGCGGCGCAACTTCTACCTCTACCACGTCATCGGCGACCCGACGCTGGAGATCTGGCTGGAGAACCCCAACTTCAACCCGCCGCTGACCTTCGGCTTCCATGCGCCGCCTCCAGATCCGGACGACCTGGTGTGGCTGCTCAACTACCCCGAGGACGACGTCATCATCACGGTCCTACAAGACGGCCGGCCCCTGGGCCGCGCACCGGTCATGAACGGCGTCGCCGAGATCCCGTTCCTGACCGAGTATGACCCGGCGCTGCCCCTGGAGGTGTCGGCTTATATGGCGGGCGCCATCCCGACCCCCCTGGTCAACACCGGCCTGACCTACCTGTCGTTCGTGGCCCGCTAGCGACCGCAGCGCGATCACACACAGCGCGGAGAGCCGGGTCGCGCGATTCGCGGGCCCGGCCCCTCCGCGCCTATAATGGTCGGCATGGCCAAACCCCATCTCAAGGAGGGCTCCCATGACCGATCGCGTCCGGGGCAGTGGCGCGGCCGACGACTCCTGCATGCTGAAGCCCCGCTCGGCAGATCCGCAAGCTTGATGTAGCGCGACGAGGAAGCCGAATCCCCGACAAACCCCAAGGAACTTCACCATGAACACGCTCCTCAACAGCATTCTCCAGCGCCTGGGCGAGCTCTTTGACCCGGCCTCCCTCGGCGCCATGGCGGCCGAGTGGCTGGGCGATCTGATCGTCGGCTTGCTCGTTTTCGGCGCTTTCTACCTGGCCTGGTTGGTGGTCCGCCAGCTGCTGCGGCCGGCGCTGCGGCGAGGCCGGGTCGACGCCACCACGACGTCCTTCGTCGAAACGGCGCTGAAGACCCTGGTACTGGCCGTTGGCCTCATCACCGCGCTCGACGCTGCCGGCATCCAGACCTCCGCCGTCCTCGCCTCGCTGGGCATCGCCGGCCTGACCATCGGCTTCGCCGCCCGCGACGCCCTCTCCAACCTGATCTCGGGCATCCTCATCTTCGTCGATCGGCCGTTCATCATCGGCGACCTGGTGGAGATCGAGAATCACTATGGCCGGGTCGACCGCATCACGCTCCGCTCCACCCGCGTCATTACCCGCGACGGCAAGATGCTGGCCGTCCCAAACACGGAGATGATCAACAAGACGGTCGCCTCGTACACCAACTTCCCCCACCTGCGCCTGGATGTGGCCGTCACCGTGGCCGTGACCGAAGACCTCAGCCGCGTGCGCCAGATCCTGCTCGGCCTGGTCGAAAGCGATCCCGACTACCTTGACGACCCGCCGCCCCGCGTCGTCGTCACCCAGCTCAACGACTACAACGTGGCCCTGGAGCTGCAGGCCTGGATCGGCGACGAGCGCGAGCACGTGGAGCATCGCTACGCCTTGCGCGAGAGCATCTTCAACGCCCTCAACGCCGCCGGCGTCTCGATGCCCTACGAGACCCTCCAGCTGGCGCCCTTCGACGTGCGCCTCGCCGGGCAGGGCGGCTCGGCGCAGTAGGCAACCGACTGGCGACTGGATACACTCGACGGACGGGCAACGTCCGGCGTCGTCAGAGCGCGCCACGGCGCACCCGCCGGCCCGTGCCAGAGAGAAAGCGCCATGACCACACGGAGCTCCACCCGCCGGCAATCCCAGAGCCTCAAACGGCTGGAGGCCGCCCGCGCGCGCCTGCTGGCCATCGTCGACGGCCTCGACGAGGCGACGCTTTGCGGCGAGACCGTCGTCGACGACTGGACAGTCAAGGACATCTTCGGCCATCTCGTCACCTGGAACGAGGAGTTCCGCGCCGACATCGCGGTCATCCTGGCGGGGCGCCACCCGGGCTACGAGCGTCAGATCAGCGGCCGCGACGACTTCGCCGCCTGGAACGAGGCCCAGATCGCGGCCAGGCGCGACCGGACCTGGGCGCGCGTGCTGGCCGATTTCGAGCGGGACATCGCCGAGGCGCGCCAACTCATCGGCGCGCTCCGCCCGGCCGACCTGCGCCGGCGAGGGGTGACGCCGTGGCAGCGCGCCGCCCAAGAGCGGCCGGCCGAGCTGAAGACGGAGGACACCGACTCCGTACTGACCCTGATCAACTACCACTGGCGACATATGAACCAGCACGCCCGCACGCTGGAGCGATGGCGGGCGGAGCGGCGCGAATCGTGAGCGAATCAGGTCACCAGCGTTCCCACTGGCAGGTGCTTGACGACCCACGGCTTCCGCTCCAGCTCGCGTACCCGGCCATCACCCCCCTCGGCCACCGGGTCGAGGGGCGTCGCCTCGTGACGGCGCAGGCCTATCGGCTGCACCTGGTTTCGTCTGCCGGCGGGGAGGTCTACTTCGAGGTCGCCGTCTACCCGGTGCGGACGGCCCGCGAGGCCTACGAGGCGTTGCGCCAGGCCATGCAGGCCGACACACCCGCGCCCGACGTCGGCGAGCTGACCGCGTGCGAGCTGGCCGGGCGGGCCGGCTGGCAGTTTCGCGTACGCTGGCCCGATCGAGAGCGGCGAATCACGCTGATCCCGGTAGGCGATCGGCTCTGTCGCCTGATCTTCGATCCGGTCTCGCCGCTCAACGAACAGATCCTGGCGACTGTCTCCTTCACCTGAGCCCGGTCGCCGACCACACGCCGCCACCGGGGCCCAAACCAGCCTCACCAGGAGGTGGAAGATGTCTGAACGACTGCTGTTGGGATTCGCTTTCTTGTTGCTGGTCGCCGGCTGCCGGCAGGAACCGGAGCCACCGGAGACGGCGCTGCCGGCAACCACTGCTCCCACCGCCGTCGTGGAAGCGCCCGCCTCGCCGACCGTGCCCGCCCCCACGGCGCTGGCACCGCCGCCCACCGAAACCCCATTGCCGGGGCCGCGCCCCACCGCCCTCCCCACGGCCCCGCCAACACCGACCTCCCTGGCCGAAGGCTGGAGCGCCGGCGTGCCCATTCCGGAATCGTTGGGCTGCCCAAACCCCTACCCCTGGTTCTTCGCCAACCCGGCTCGCGAGTGCGCCGACACGCTCCTGAACACCTGGGCCGTCATGCAGCGCTTCGAGCACGGCCTCATGGTCTGGTTCGCGGAAGGGGGCCGCACCTACGTGCTCCTTGACGACGGCTCGCCCTTCAAGCCCTACGTGGAGGTTTTCGACACGACCGGCCTGCCCTGGCCTGGCCCGGACGCGGACATCCTGCCGCCGCCCGGCCTCCATCAGCCCGTGCGCGGCTTCGCCAACCACTGGCGCGGCCTCGTGCCTGGCTCGGAGTGGGTGCGGGACGCCCTTGGCTGGGCCGTGGCGCCCGAGGCCCCCTACTCCGCCTTCTGGCAGTGCAACACCGCCACGGGCGATGCTGCCCGTTGCTACTTCACCGGCCCCAGGGACGAGATCCTGGTGCTGGCCCGTGGCAGCGCCGCCTACTGGAATAACTGGCAAGGACCGGTGCGCTAACCTTATGTCAACTCCAGATCAGGACACGTCACCTGCCTGGCAGTTCGTGCCCGTCGACGAGTTTAAGCTGCCACCCCCACCCGTCGGACATGCCGTCCGCACCGGGATTGTCGCCGTGTTGCGCCGGCTCATTCCGGAGTCCGAGCCTCCAGTCTCCCCCGTCATGACCGCGACGCAGTTGCGCGCCTTGTCCAGCGTCTGGTTGGAGCGCGTCGCTCCCGAGCCGGACGGGGACATGGCCGCCGCCGCGTTGGGCAGCGCTCTGGCGCCGTGGCTGGCGACCGACCAGCCTTCCGAGCCGACGCTCTTCCTGGTCGGGCCGCCGCACAGCGGCTATGCAGAAGCGTTGCGCCAGTGGGCTGCCACGGAGGAACATCGGCTGCTGCCATCGCCCACGCCAGAGCAGGTGCTGGCCGGAGATAAGTCACAGCTTTCGGCGACGGAAGGCGCTGCGCTGTGGGTCATCCCGGACCTGGAGCGCTGGTTCCTGCGTCACGCGCAGGGCCTGGGCCTGATCAGGACACTTCTGGCCCAGGCGGCTGCCGGCACGCTGGGGCGCGGCATCATCGGCTGTGACAGCTGGTCTTGGGCCTACCTGCAACACGTCTGGCGCGACGCGCGCGTGGCCGCCCTGGCGCCACAAGCCGTCACCGCCGACAACCTGGACGAGATCCTGCGGGCATTGATCCAGCCGCGCGACGGGAAGACGCCGCCGCGTATTCTTCAGGCCGACAACGGCCGACCTGTCCTCACACCACCCACTGCGGCAGAGACGGCCGAGCGCAGCGACTATCTGACCCGGATGGCCGCCTACTGCCGGGGCAACCTCGGCGTCGCCCTGGCCGGTTGGCGCAGGAGCCTTCGGCTGGACCCGGAGGAGTCGCTGGCCGAGAACGAACCCATCGCCACCGAAGATCCACGGCAGGAGACGATCTGGGTCGCCCCCTGGGACGATTTGACGCAGCCCAACTTGCCGGCAGGCTCCGGCGACGACGAGGCGCTCATCCTTCATGCCCTCCTGCTCCATGCCGGACTCCCAGCCGAGTGGCTACTGCCCCTCCTGCCTTTCTCCACCGGCAAAATCGCCGCGGTGCTCAACAGGCTGGCCGACGCAGAGCTGGTGGCACACGGCGCCGGGCGCTGGACGGTAACGGCCCACGGCTATCCGGCCGTACGCCAGTTCCTAAGCAGCCGGGCATACATGATCGATCGCTTCTAGGAGTTGCCGATGAACAGCACCAATGGCTTTGCCGATATCCTTGCCGGTCTGACTCAGGGCAAGGTCGTCCAGATTGTCATGATCATCACAGCGGCCTGGCTCTTCATCACCGTTAGCCAGCGCTTCCTACCCTGGCTGGCCGAGCAGACCAGCGGCCGCGCGCGCCAGTTTCTGCTGGCCTCGGTGCCCTTGCTCCGGCTGTCCGTCCTAATCCTGGCCTTCGTTCTCATCCTGCCCCGCCTGATTGAACCGACCGTCGAGAATCTCGTCGCCCTGCTAGGCGCGCTCGCCCTCGCCCTGGGATTCGCTTTCAAAGACTACGCTAGCAGTCTGATCGCCGGCGTGGTCGCTCTATACGAAACGCCTTTTCGTCTGGGCGACTGGATCGAGGTGTCCGGCACCTATGGCGAGGTGAAGGGAATCAACATGCGCACAGTGCGCGTCGTGACGCCCGACGATACAGTCGTTCACATCCCCCACCTGAAGCTCTGGGATCACCTGATCCACAACGCCAATGACGGTGGCCTGAACCTGCTGTGCGTGGCCGACTTCTATCTCCATCCCAGCCATGACGCCGATCTGGTGCGCCACGTCTTCGAAGATGTCGCCTTGACCAGCCCATACGTGCAGCTCGATCAACCCATCACGGTTATCGTGGCCGAGAAACCCTGGGGCACACACTATCGCCTCAAGGCCTATCCTGTAAACCCACGACAGCAGTTCCTGTTTACGACGGACCTTACCGTGCGCGGCAAGGCGGCGCTTGGTCAGCGTGGCGTCAAGTTCGCTCTCATCCCAGCCGTTGCCAGCTAGTGTGCCGTGCTTCG
>JBFGLK010000140.1:0-7362 GCA_041576195.1 Promineifilaceae bacterium (SeqCode) | reverse complement strand
GGCCACGGCCCCGCCACAACCGTTGCCGACGATGCGACCGCCGGTACAGATTACGGTGGCCGCGGGTGACACGCTCGTCGGCCTGGCCTTCCGCTACCAGGTCTCCGTCGACAGCATCGTCTTGCTCAATGGGCTCAACCCGGACAGCCCGCTCATCCAGGCCAACCGCCCGCTGGCCATACCGTGGCCCACGCCGACGCCGCCGCTGCAACCAGTGCAGCTGGAGGTGGGCGGCGAGCAGGTCGTCGCCGATCCCGCCGGATGCGAGCGCTATGAAATCCAGGCCAATGACACCCTGGTCGGGGTCGCGGATCGCTATGATGTGCCCCTCGCGGCCCTCCTGGCTGTCAACCGGCTCAACGTCCAGTCGCTGATCCGGCCCGGGGACACTGTCTGTATTCCGGCTATCGTCTTCACCAGCCTGGAGCAGTTCGCCACCCCTGGGCCGTCGCCGACGCCTGGCCCGACCGAGCCCCCCGTGGGTCCCTCGCTGCTCTATCCGCCAGACGGCGCGCTCATGGAGCCGCCCGAGGGCCCGATCGTCCTGCAGTGGGTGGCCGTCAAAGATCTGGCGCCCGACGAGTGGTACATGGTAGCCCTGCGGGATGCGGACGACCCGGATGGGCGCGCCCGCCGCGGCTTCACGCGGCAGACGTCGTTTGCCGTGCCCTCGAGCTGGCGGCCGGTCGTGCCGGCACCACGGCGCGTGCAGTGGACAATCTCGATCGTGCGCGTCACCGGCCAGCGGCGCGACGGCGCGTTCATCTACACTTTTGGCGGCCGGGTCAGTGCCCCAGGCTTGTTTGTCTGGCCCGGTGCGGTCCCCACGCCCACCCCACCGCCAACGCCAACCCCCACACCCAGCCTCACCCCGCCGCCGGGTTAGCGCAGGTCGCCCCTACGAGCCGATCCCTGTCCCCTGGTCCCCGAATCCCAGTCCCCGTGCTCCGCTGCCCAGGTCCTGCAGAAACGGGTTCGTGGCTCGCTCGATGCCGATCGTCGTCGCCGGGCCATGGCCGGAAAGCACCTGCGTCTCGTCCGGGAGGACGAGCAGGCGATCGCGGATGGTGCTGAGGAGCTGAGCGGTGTCCCCGCCGGGAAGGTCGGTGCGGCCGATGCTGCCCTGAAAGAGCACGTCGCCGTCGAAGATGACGCCCTCGTCCGGCGCGTAGAAGCTCAGGTGCCCCGGCGCGTGGCCCGGCGTAAAGAGGCACTCCAGCCGAATCTCTCCAACGCTGACCACGTCGCCGTCGTCGAGCGCCTCATCCGCCGCCGGCGGATCCTCGAGCGGGAGCCCCCACAGGCGCGCCAGCGCCGCGGCGTGCGGCAACAGAGCCGCCGCCTCCGGGTGGCAGGCGATGGGCGCCGCGACCCGCCTGCGCAGGCCAGCCAGCCCGCCGACGTGATCGAAGTGACTGTGCGTCAGCAGCACGCGCCGAATCGTCAGGTTCTGCTCGCGCGCCAGCCGGGCGATCTCCTCCCCTGACCAACCCGGATCGATGACGGCCGCCTCACCGGTGTCGGCGCAGCCCAGCAGGTAGCAGTTCGTTTGCATCGGCCCGAGGGGAAGCTGAAAGATTCGTGCCATGGCGCCCCATTGTAGCCGTCTCGCGAAGCCGGCGCGACCGGGTACGCTCGCGTTCTGGTCGCCGGCCGATTGTTCGGGCTATACTGGACCCGCATCTCGAGAACGTGCCCGCGCCGATCGTGCTCGTGCCGCCGGCGCCGTCAAGTGACGCGAGGTATCCCATGCGCAAACGAGTCGTGTTGATCACCGGCGCGGCCGGTGAAATCGGCGTCGCCCTGGTGCGCGAGCTCTCCCAGGTTGCCGGCATGCACCTGGTCACACTCGACCTGCACCCCTTGCCGGCAGCGATCCACGGGTTGGCCACCCACGTCGAAGGCAATCTGCTGGACGAGCATCTGCTGGCGCAGCTGGTCAGCGAGTACGAGTTCGAGTCGATCTTCCACCTGGCTGCGCTGCTGTCCACGCGCTCCGAGTACACGCCAGAGACCGCCCACCGCGTCAATGTGGACGGCACGCTGGCCCTCCTCAAGCTGGCCGCCGACCAATCCCAGTGGCGGGGCCAGCCCGTCCGCTTTATCTTTCCCAGCTCCATCGCTGCCTACGGACTGCCCGATCTGAAGACCAAGGCCGAGTTTGGCCGCGTGCGCGAGTGGGACTGGAACTACCCGCGGACGATGTACGGCTGCAACAAGCTCTACTGCGAGCACCTCGGCCGTTACTTCAGCCAGTTCTATCGCCAGCTGGCCGCGGACCAGCCGGTAATGCTCGACTTCCGCAGCCTGCGCTTTCCCGGCCTCATCAGCGCCCACACGCTGCCCAGCGGCGGAACGAGCGACTATGGGCCTGAGATGCTGCACGCCGCGGCCCAGGGCCGACCCTATCGCTGCTTCGTGCGGGAAGACACACGCATTCCCTTCATGGTCATGCCCGATGCCGTGAGTGCGTTGCTCAAGCTGGCGGCGAACCCCCTGGAGGCCCTGAGCCGGCAAGTCTACAACATCACCAGCTTCAGCCTCACCGCCGGCGAGTTCCGCGATCACGTGATCGCCGCCTTTCCCGAGGCGCACATCGACTTCGCGCCGGACCTGAAGAGGCAGCAAATCGTCGATAGCTGGCCGGCTGACCTGGAGGACAAGGCGGCCCGGCGCGACTGGGGCTGGCAACCGGCCTACTCGCGCGAGCTGGCGTTTGACGACTACCTCGTGCCCCACATTCGCCAGCGCTACCGAGCGCCGGTGGGCGACGCCGGCTAGGCCTGGCGCAGCGGGGGCTGTCAGCGCCCAGGGGCGACGCTGCCGACGCTACTGGACGTCGACGGTCATCCTGAGGCGCCCAGAGGCGCCGTCGAAGCCGCGCACGATAATCAAGACGACTTCGTCCTGCAAAAAGGTATAGGCTGCCGTCTCCTGTCCGCCAGCGAGGCCGTCGTCTGCCGAGACGTAGGCCTCGCCGTCGAGTGGCTCGATCTCGACGACGACGTCAAGGTCGCCAAGGGGGTCGACGACGATGGTGAGCGTCTCGCCCGCCAGTGCATTGTAGGTGTAAAGGAGCAACCCGGCCTCACCCAGGTTGCCATAGACCACGTCCTCATTGGCCAGTTCGAAGACGATGTCCGGGCCGCCGGCCAGGAAGATGTCGTAACTGCCGCTATCCCCCTCATAGCCACGGACATTAAAGAAGTAGTCCCGATCAGCCTCCGGCAAGAACAGCACGCGCTCATAGCCGAAGTTGACATCGACCGAGCGCACTGCCGCGTCGGTGTCGCCGTCGATCACGTCCACAACGACGTCCAGCTGGCTGATGGGGTAGACGAGCGCCAGCGCCGGATCCGCGCTAAGCGCGTAAAAGGGGTAGGCGTGCTCGTCCTCGCCGTCAGCCAGGTTGTCTCCCGTGGCGATGACGCTGCCCACGAACCCGACGCCGCCGATGCCTCCGCGGAAGATGGCTACCTCGAAGATGCCGGCACTGCCCTCGAAGCCGCTGACCACGACGCGATAGTCATCGTCCTTGTCAGGGATGAAGAGCACCTCCTCATAGCTGAAGGCGCGGTCCTGTGTCAGCACGAGAGTGCCATCGGAGTCATAGACGTCGATCACGACGTCGAGTCCTTCCTCTGGGTTCACCACGATGGTCAATGGGCTGAGCTCCAGGCCTGGCACCCGGTACTCCACCACCTCCCCGCTGGCCAGGCTATTGCTCTCGTCGACAAAGACCCCATCCTTCGGCACCAGCGGGAGGTCTAGTCCGGCGCCACTGACTGGCGGGTTGAGGGCCAGGGCGACGGCAAATGTTCCTGGGCTGCCGTCATAGCTCGAGATCACGAGCGTATAGGCGCCATCGACCGGCGGATAGAAGTAATAGGACTCCTCGCCAAACGCGTTGTCCTGCGAATCCAACTGGGTGCCGTTGGACGACAGCACGGTGAGGACGACGTCCAGGTCCCCGGCCGGCGTGACCGTGAAGGCATACTCGCCCCCTTCCAGGGCATCAAACGCATAGCCCAGCATCTCGCCTAGCTTAAGCGAGCCCTCGAGCACGTCGCCCGGCTGAATAGGGATCGCGTCCAGGCTGGAGAAGCCGGCCGTCAGGCCAAGGGAATAGGTGCCGCTGCTGTCCCCGAAGCCGGCAAGGACGATCATATAGGTTCCGGCCGACAGGCTCAGGTTACCCGTCTCTTCCTTCCCGAAGCTCTCGTCGATCGGGCCGTCGGTCACGACGGAGGCGCCCTCCGCGTTGCGCACGTCGAGCACGACGTCAAGGTCGTCGCTCGGCAAGACGACGACATTTACGGTCTCGCCCTCGCCGACCGTGAACGTCCACACGACGCTGCCATTGACCGGGATGGCGCCGGACACCGTCTCGCCGATGCGAATCTCGCCCTCCGTCTGTGGCGCCGGGGCGCCGAGCACCTCGATGCTGTTGACGATGGTGGTCAATACCGGCTCCAGGGCGTCGTTGCCGCCGGACGGCGTGAGCGCCGCGGCGACGACGGCGGCCGATCCCTGCACGACGACTGTGATCGTGGCCCGCACGCGCTCCCCGTTCAGCTCCGCGTCATAGGTGGCCTGGATCGCCTGTTGGCCCCGCACCAGGATTGATCTTGGCTCGCGGATGACTTCGGCATGTGTCAGCAGCCCTGCCTCCGGCGACGTGAACAGCTCGAGAATCGCTCCTGGCGACAGGATACCGATATCGCTGTCCCCGGCCAGGATGACGCCGACGCCGCGGGTGAAATCGTCTTCCACCAGCATGGCAGAGTCGCTGACGATGGTCAGGCGGTCCCCTTCTTCCGCGGCAAACCACGCTTCAGGATAGCGCACCGCCAGTCCGAGCGCTTCGCTCTCATAGCGAATGAAACCGGCAAGCGGATCGGGGATCTCCGTAGGCGTCGGCGCGGGCGTCGGCGGGACCGCCGTTGCCGTCGGCGCCGGCGCGGTGGCCGTCGGGGCCGGCGTGGGTTCCGGGGGGGAGGTGAGATTGCAGGCCAGTGCCGGCAGTGCCAGCGACGCCAGCAACGCCAGCCATGAGACCATGTACCTTGACTGTTTCATCGGTCGGGGTTCTCCTGGAGCACGAGGCGACGGATGCCCATCGGTGAGCAGGCGCGGGAGCGCTCGACGCGGTGTGATCGGCTCGGGCGTTCCTCATGGTATGATACAATCATCCGATTCGGCCGGACAACCGTCCTGGAGGGAAAGACCCGGTACTGTTCGCCTATGTCCCACAGCCCCCCCCTTCATCGCTTCGCCTACCTGTCAATCGGCGCGGCAGTCCTGACCATTGGCTTGAAGGCGGTCGCGTTCGCGCTCACCGGTTCGGTTGGATTGCTCTCCGACGCCCTGGAGTCAACGGTCAATTTGGTGGCGGCCGTCCTGGCGCTGATCGTGCTCTGGGTGGCGCGCCTTCCGCCCGATGAGGAGCACACCTATGGTCATACCAAGGCCGAATATCTCTCCAGCGGTGCGGAAGGGACCCTCATCGTTATTGCTGCCGGCACCATTGCCTGGAGCGCCATCGATCGTCTGCTCCACCCCCAACCCCTGGAGCTGCTGGGCATTGGCCTGACCCTCACCGCGGTCGCCGCGCTCGTCAACTATCTGGTAGCCCGGACCCTGATCCAGGCCGGTCGCCGCCACCGCTCGGTCACCCTGGAGGCCAACGCCCGCCACCTCCTGACGGACGTCTGGACGTCGGCTGGCGTCGTGACGGCAGTGCTGGTCGTCCAGTGGACGGGCCTGATCTGGCTGGATCCGGTGATTGCTCTCGCGGTGGCGGCGCAGATCGTTTTCTCCGGGGTCCGGTTGATCCAGGGAGCGATTGCCGGCCTGATGGATGCGGCGCTGCCGGCAGAAGAGACGGCGCGCATCGAGGCGATCCTGGACCGCTTCCGCCAGGAGCAGGGGATCGACTACCACGCGCTGCGCACGCGTCAGTCCGGTGCCCAACGCTTCGTCTCCGTCCACGTACAGGTGCCTGGGGCGTGGTCCGTGCAGCGCGGCCACTCGCTGTTGGAGGCGCTGGAGCAGGAGCTCCGCCGCGCATTGGCTCCCATCTCGGTTTTTACTCACCTGGAGCCGGTCGAGGATCCCCGCTCATGGCAGGATATCGCCTTGATTCGCGAAGATCCGGAGGAAGGGATCCCGCCACCCAGCGGGGCGCGAGGAGATGGGCCTGGCTCAAGCCATGCTGCGCCGACCGGCAAGCGCCAGCCCGACGAGGCCGCCGCTCAGGGTGGCCACCAGTCCTGACCAGCTGCCAATCGCCGTTCCGAGGGCTGCCGAGCCCGGCAGCGCCAGCGCCACGTAGACATAGGCGGTCAGGCCGCCCACGATGCTCCACAGGGTGATGCGGGTGACCGTGCTCAACGACCATGCCCGCGTGCTACCGATGAGCAAGCTGGCGCCGGCGAGCGCCGAAACACCCACCAGCATGGACAGCAGCATGGTCACGTTGGCCAGCGGTATCTCAAGCGACGAACCACCGCCGCCGCCTGCCGGCATCGGTGTGGCCTCGGGCGTGAGGCTGGGCGTGCCCGATGGCTGCGGCTCGCCGGTCGGCGAAGCGGGCGGCGTCGCCGTCGCCGTCGGCGCGGGCGTCGGCGTGATGACGACGATACGCACGTTGTCCCCGATAACGATGTCCACCTCTTGGGAAGCGCGGGCCGGCCCGGCCGACGCCGTGATGCGGAACTGACCCGTGCGCGCTTCCAACAGGTAGTCGAGTGCAGCCACGCCCCCCGTGGTCGCCCGCTCGGCCAGCACGTTAGTCAGCCCGTTTATGCGGTCCAGCTGCGTGAACTGCACCAGCGTGCCGTCTGGCACCGGGTTGCCGTTCAGGTCCCGAATAGTGCCGGTCTGCAGCCGCAACGCGTCGCCGACCACAAACTCGAGTGGCTCGTTGCTCAACGGCGACCGGGGGACGCCGCCAGAGACAATGAACAGCTCGATTACCTGGCTCGGATCTGGCTGCGTGATGCTAAAGAGATCGTAGCCCACGCCCTCGATATTCACCGGCGCTCGACCGGCGGCGGGTATATCCTGGAACAACACCTGGAGGGCGGCGTCCAGCGCCGGAGGCGTGCGGCTGTAGACGCCATAATAGGCCGTGATCTTGCTGATCTCGGTGGTGTCTAGATAGTACGGGGCGGAGAAGGCGAAGACGACGACGTTGCGGTCCCGCACTAGGTCGGTGCGCTCCGCCAGGAACCGATTGAGAGCCATCGAGTCCGGCTGGTCTGGCCGGACATCCAACATGGCAAAGAGGAGCCACACCGACTCGTCGAGCGCCTCTTGCACGAGGAAGGCGGGGGAAGGAGGCGCGGCGGTCGCCGGCGC
>JBFGLK010000139.1:0-7377 GCA_041576195.1 Promineifilaceae bacterium (SeqCode) | reverse complement strand
TCGTTATCCTGTATGAGACGCGCCGGTTGCCGGTAGCACTGGTTTCCTACGTCATTGGCAGTACCCTGCCCGGACCTGACACGCCCCCCATCGGCCTGGGGCTGCCGCCCCCGCGAGATTGGTCGACGCGCCTGCTCAGTACACTTGGTCACAAGCTGATCGACTGGATCATGGCAGACCTCCGGCGGCAGGTGAGTAAGTTGCGGCGGGCGCATGGTTTGACCCCGCTGGATGGGCCCATCATGGGGCTGGCTGCACGCCTGCCATTGTATCTGGTGTCCAGCTGCCCTGAACTGGACTTCGAGCGCCAGGACCTGCCGCCTAACACGTTCTATGTTGGCCCGCTGCGCTGGTATCCGCCGATGCCGCCGCCCGACTGGTTGGATGAGGTGCCAACCGACAGACTGTGGATTCACGCCACCGAAGGGACGGTCCACGTGCAGGAACCGCGGGTCCTGAGAGCGAGCGCCCTAGGTCTGGCAGATGCTCCCTATGAGGTCATCATGACATCCGGGCCGAATCGGGCTCCCGCTAGTCTGGACTTGGGACCCTTGGGAACGAACGTGCACCTTGTAGACTGGGTGAATCATGGCGAGCTGCTGCCGCGCACGGACCTGCTGATCTGCACGGGCAATTCGGGGACGATGCTAGCGGCACTGTATCACGGCGTACCGATCATCGCCGTACCGACCGAGTGGGACCATGCCGACAACGCTCGGCGGGTGGCGCGAGCGGGCGCCTGCCTGATCCTCACACCGCGCCGGTGCACGCCCCACCGGTTGCGGCAGGCCGTCGAGCACGTGCTCAGCACGCCCTCGTATCGCGAGAACGCAGCCCGGCTAGCCGCGTGCCTGCGACGTCAAGGTGGGGCGGAAAGAGCCGCCGAACTTCTGATCGGGATGCTTCGCATGGAGCAGGAAGACTAGGAGAGACTTGCCATGAACGCGGATCGACGACTGTTTACCGTCGAAGAGGCATTACACCTCGACCACGAAACCAATGCGGCCAATCACCGCGAGCACCTCAACCCGCGGCTGGTCAACCTGCTGAAGATTGTCAACGCCGATCAGCCCTTCGTGCGGGCGGAGGGCCCATACCTGTGGGATGCCGAGGGTGTACGGTGGCTGGACGTTCTCAGCGGGTTCGCCGCTGCCAACCTGGGCCACAACCCGCCACAGGTGTGGGCGGCTGTCAACCGGGTGAGCGGCCTCCCCAACCTGGTGGAGGGCCTGGGCCCGATCGCCGGTGCCCTGGCCCACAATCTGGCGATGCTGACGCCGGGCAATCTGACGCGGGCCTATTTCGCCAATTCGGGAGCAGAGGTCATCGACGCGTCGATCAAGCTGGCGCGGGCTGTCACCGGCCGGCCGCGGCTCGTCTCATGCCAGAAAGCCTTTCACGGCCGGACCGTGGGGGCGCTTTCGCTCATGGACAAGGCGGACTACCACGACCCGTTTGTGCCGTTGCTCGGGTACGTCACTTACGTCCCCTATGGCGATGTCGATGCGCTGGAGGCGGCGCTGCGCGGGGGGGATGTGGCGGCGTTCATTGTCGAGCCTCTCCAGGCGGAGGCCGGCTTCATCTCCCCGCCGCCAGGTTATCTGCGCCGGGCGCAGGAGCTGTGCGCGCAACATGGCACGCTGATGGTGGTCGACGAGATCCAGACGGGGATGGGGCGCACCGGGACGATGTTCGCCCTGGATACCGAGGACGTGATACCGGACGTGCTCTTGCTGGGGAAGGCGTTGGGTGGGGCGGTGATGCCCTTGAGCGCATTGCTGACGACGGACGATTTGTATTTTGCCGCCAAGGGAGACACGCCGCGCACACCTTTCCACACCTCGACCTATGGAAGCAACACGCGCGCGTGTGCTGCCGGCATGGCCACCATCCAGGCGATCATAGAGGAGGACCTGCCCCGCAGGGCCGCCGAGGCCGGCGACTATCTGATCGAGCGCCTGCGCGAGCTGCAGAGCCACCAGCCAATGATCGCCGACATCCGCGGGCGTGGCCTGATGATCGGCCTTGAGGTTGAATCGTTGACCCATGGCCTGGGGACAGTGCTCACCGGCGGAATGGCCAATCGGTTGTCGGAGGAGTACCTGGGCCTGCTGGTGCTGAAAGAGCTGTTCACGAAGCACCGTGTCTTTACGACCTACACCGCCAACAACCCGAACGTACTCCGCATACAGCCGCCGCTGAACATAGAGCGCGAGGATCTGGACTACCTGGTCGACGCGCTCGACGCGTCATTGAGCGCTATCCGCAGCTTTTCCCGCGGCGCGCTGCAGTCGATCCCGGATCTACTGCGCGTGCGGCGAGCTTGAGCGGGGACCGGAACGTAAAGCGTTGAGTCCCCTGGCGTTTCGCGAAGCGGCCGCGCCGGGCTTTGGCGATCGCCACAATAGCTGGGCCTGGTCGATGCTTTGGTGGCGCGATGCGCTCTATGTCGGCACCAATCGCACCTACATCTGCCACCTGCGAGCCTCCGTAAGGCGCAATCTGCCGAGTATCATTCGTTGGGTACTGAGGCGCCGGCTTCGCACGCCTCGTGATCCGATGGTGAACTGCCCCGAAGACGATCTCGAGCTGCCGTTGCAGGCCGAGATCTGGCGCTGGACTGCCGAACAGGACGTCTGGCAACGTGTCTACCGCTCTCCACAGGATGTGCCTGTACCCGGTCACCCGGGCCGCTACATAGCCCGGGATGTAGGTTTCCGCGGCATGGCGGCGTTTGCTGAACCGGATGGCACAGAGGCCCTCTACGTGACTGGCGTTAGCGCTCGCTCGCTGTTCCTGTCATTGCCGGGACCCCGTCTGCTTCGCTCGCTAGACGGCCGGCACTTCGAGGGGGTGCCACAGGAGCCGGGCACATTCCTTGGCGACCTGGATACGTTTACGCTTCGCTCGATCCTGAGTTTTGACCAGCGCCTATTCCTGATCACAGGCCGCCTCGACGGCTCCGGCATCCTGCTGGAAGCACGCCATCCTGCGCGCGGCAACGACGCCTTTCGTCAGGTCAGTCCCCCAGGCATGCTGTTCTTCGAGATGATCGTCTACAACGGCCACATCTATTTGGGGGTGGAGGACGCGGAGAACGGCTATGCCATCGTGAGGACGGATGCCACTGGCGACCCTCCCTACGCCTTCGAACCCATTGTCACACAGGGCGGCAGCTATCCAGGACGGCGCAGCCAACGTCCAATCAGCATGCATGTCTTCAAAGGTTGTCTCTACGTGGGCATGGATCGGCCGCAGGCGGAGATCCTCCGCATCCACCCGGATGACAGCTGGGAGCTCGTCGTGGGCCTGCCACGGGAGACGCCGAATGGTTGGAAGCACCCGTTAGCTGGACTCGACGCCGGCTTCGGCAATTGGCTAAACGGCCACATCTGGCGCATGCAAACACACGGCGATCGCCTGTACGTCGGAACGATGAACATGGGCGCCGCGTTGCGGTTCGAGGAATGGATCGATCCGACAACCCACGGCTTCGAGCTGTATAGCACGGAGGACGGGTGGCGCTTCTCGCCGATAACGACCAACGGCTTCGGCCATGCGCTCGATTACGGCGTCAGGACCTTGGCCAGCACGCCGCACGGACTGTTCCTGGGGACGGCGAACAACTGGCAGGCATGTCATATCTGGCGCGGGACCGCGGAACCGGAGTCGGATAGGGGAGTGCTAGCGTCGGCCGAGTCGCCCACGATACAGCATGGCACGTTTCGCGGACCAACACCAAGGGGTCTTGAGTTGGAAGAGCTTGGCGAGGGGACGTTGCTCTCGTGGGCGCCTGTTCCAGGGACACGACGCTACCACATCTGGCGCGCCGAATTGCGCGACAAACGACCCTACCTCGAGGCAAAGCTCGGCTTCCGTGCCCTGATCGGGGCGCTGAGATTGGCCCGGCTGCTGCGCCCTCTGTTAGCGAGGGTCACTCTGGTGGCCCGCGAAATGTACATGCCGCCGTTGGCCGAGCGCCTCTGGACACCGGAGCCGTATGAGGTGGTTGGGACAACGTCCGCCTGCCGGTTCGCGGATCGGACTGGGGAGGACGGGGTGCGATATGCCTACTTCGTGCAGTCCGAGGTTGGGGTGGGGCGTTTGTCAGCCGCGTCTAACATCGTGACGGTGCCGCTCCTGGCGCCTCCGATGACCTTTGATCGACTGTTGGCTCATGTGGAGGCGCATGCGGAGGGATTGGGAGCGTGGCGGATGCCGCTCCTCGAAGCGCACGAACGTCTGGTTGCCGGCAACCCGTCGGCTGCGGCGGTCGCCCTGGCGGCGATCGCCGACGAGCTACTGGCCTCCGGGGAGAGCCAGTTTGCCGTGTCCGACATGGGGGTCATGCTGGAGAAGCTGGGCCGGCGCCTTCAACTGGCCCAGGAGAAGCCCCTCCTGGCGGACCGGCTGATCTCCGGCCCCTGATCCCCAGTCGCCGTACATACCCTCCCATCACGAAGAGCCACATCGTATAGTTGAGCAAGAAGAGGCGCTGGACGAGGCCGCGGTAGGGGGAGTCAAAGCCAAGGCGTCGCGTGAGGTTCTGGAAGAACACCGCCAGGACGGCAAAGCCCAGGCTGGCCAGCACGTAGCGGTTCCGCGTCTGGCGGCGGAGGGCAGGGAGACCTACGAAGAGCATGGCCAGAATGGCGGCGTAGAAGCCGAAGAGGGCCGCTAGAGAGTGGATCAGCTCGTTTGGGGAGAGGCGGCTGCCGGTGCAGCCTGGTTCGCAGGAGAATACGCCGGTGAGGGCGAGCAGCGCGCCGGAGAGCACCAGGAAGCCGAGACCGACCCGCGTCAGCCTGCCGCGGGAGGGGAGGCGCCACGCAGCGAGGGCGAACAGCGCGATGGAGAGCCCGAAGAATACGTGGCCGAAGAGGTTCTGGATCAAGCGCCACGGGGCCCCGACCGCGCCCAGCTCGCTGATGAACTGGCCGATGTGTGAGTAACCCGGCTGCAGCGCCGCCAGCACGATCGTGGTGGTCGCGGCCACGAGCGGCCCGATGTAGGCCAGCAGAGCGAGCCGGCGGGGCCAGGAGAGGGATCGGCGGTCTGGCGGGCCGTTTTGAGCATGTCGCATGACACCCTAAGGGTGGGTTTTGCCCACCGTTAGGGTGTTGTACCACAGCAAGGCGAGCGCGCCACCGGCGGCGGTGAGCAACAAGGCGGTCGTGAAGGCGGCCGGCGGGTAATGGCCGGCCGCGTCCTGGGGAAAGGCGCCAATGACGAGGCCGCTGACCCACTGGAGCAGGAACGTGCCGCCGATGCCGAACAGGTTCACGGCGGTGATCACCCGGCCGGTGAGGTGGGGCGGAAAGAGGGCGCGGGCGTGCGCCAGGACCATGATGTTAAAGGCGCCGGTCACGCCAAAGAGGACGTAGAGCGCGCCCGTCAGGATCAACGGCGGCCGGGCGGCCAGCCCGAGCTGGGCCAGGATGAACAGGCTAGAGGCAAGGACGATGGCCCGCTGCAGGCCGAAGCGATCACTGAGCCAGCCGGAGACCAGGTAGCCAGCAGTGGCCCCGCCGCTCAGGCCCAAGAGGAGGTTGCCGGCGGCCACGTCGTCGAGACGCAACACGTCGAACAGGTACGGCCCGCCCCACAGTCCCTGGAAGCTGAGCAGCGTGCCCACGACGAAAAAGTTGAGGGGCGCCAGGCGCCAGAAGCGGCGATCGGCGAAGACCTGGCGCAACCCGCCATCCGCGACCGGGCCCGCTGCCGGCAGGGACGCGCCGCCCGGCGCGTTGCGGGCCACGAGCATGATGGCCACGGCCACGGCGGCGGTGATGGCCCCGCCGCCCAGGAAGACCGCGCGCCAGCCGACGGCCCGGTTCACCCAGGCCAGGGGGGTGGCGGCCAGCAGGGCGCCCAGCGAGCCGAGGCCCACGAGCAGGCCGGAGACGGTGGCGAAGCGCCGGGGGGAGAACCAGGCGCTGAAGATCTTGAGCGAGCCCATGAGCACACCGGCCATGCCCGCCCCGATCAGGGCGCGCCCGGCGGCCAGCGGGCCGAACGCTTCGGTGGCGCCGAAGCGCAGGCTGCCGGCCACGCCGAACCACATCAGGCCGGGGGTGACCCAGCGCGCGCCCCAGCGGTCCAGCCCAACCCCCAGCGGCAGCTGCGCCGCGGCAAAGGCGGCAAAGAAGAGGCTGGTCATCAGGCCTAACCGGCTGGCGTCCAGGCCGAGCTCGGCCGTCAGGTCCGGGGCGATGACGGCGTTGGCCGAGCGGTAGAAGTAGCTCAGAAAGTAGGCGGCGGAGAAGAGCAGGAAGATGGCCAGGCGGCGCGACATGGGTGCCGAGTCTACTGGCGACGAGTGATTCGCGCACGAGGCAAAGCCAAATTCGAGACATACGCCTATGCCCCCGGTCGCCAGCGCCGGCCGGCTGGATGATGACGTTCTTCACTGGTGGCGAGAGGGTGAATGGCTTATGCTGGGGACCGGGGACCGGGGACTGGGGATCCGGGACCGGCAGCTCGACCACCCGACTACCCGACCACCCGACCTTCCGTCCAACTGACCACCCAACCAACTGACCAACCGACCAATTGACCACCGGAGGAGACCATGGAGAAGTTGGACCTCAAGAAAGTCTACAAGCATCTTTATCTGCCCACGGCCCGGGAGGTGACGCTGGTCGACGTGCCGCCGCTCACCTTCGCCATGATCGACGGGCGCATCGAGTCAGGCGCGGAGCCGGCCAGCTCGCCGGCGTTTCAGCAGGCGCTAGGGGCCCTGTATGCCGTTTCCTATACGCTCAAGTTCGCGGCCAAGAAGCGGGCCGCCGACCCGTTCGACTTCACGGTCATGGCTCTGGAGGCGTTGTGGTGGGTCGAGGGCGGCTCGTTTGACATCGCTCGACCCGACGACTGGCAGTGGACGGCCATGATTCTGCAACCGGATCGCATCACGCCCGAGATGTTTGCCGAGGCCGTGGCCCAGGCCCAGGAAAAGAAACCGAACCCGGCGCTGGCCGACCTGCGCCTCGAGCGCTTTCATGAGGGTCTGTGCGTCCAGATCATGCACATCGGGCCTTATGCCGACGAGCCGGCCACCATCGAGAAGATGCACGCCTTTGCCCGCGAGAACGGCTATCGCCCCCGCGGCCGCCACCACGAGATCTACCTGGGGGATCCCCGTCGCGCTGCGCCGGAGAAGCTCAAGACCGTGTTGCGGCAGCCGGTGGAGTAGTCGGTTGCTTAGTTTGTTGGTTTGCTGGTTTGTAGGTGCGAGCGTTTGGCAGGTCGGCCCAGTAGCTTTCTAGCCAACCGGCCAGCGAACCAACGAACCAACCCGGCTCCCGACCACAAACTGAGCACCGACTGGTCTGGAAACCGGGCGTTTTCGGGGGGTAGACTGCCGGCATCCACAGG
>JBFGLK010000138.1:0-7390 GCA_041576195.1 Promineifilaceae bacterium (SeqCode) | reverse complement strand
GGGCGAGGCCGGCAGGCGGCGGCTGACGGTCAGCGTGGCCATGTCCAGCACGGCTACGCCCTGGCTGGCCCGCTCCACCAGGTAGACAAAGCGGCCGTCGCCGCTGGTCGCCACGTGGTCGACGTCGTCGTCCAGGCGGATCTCCCCGCGATCCTGGCCGAGGCGCAGGTCGACGAAGCGCAGGGCCCGGGTGACGGTGCCGGCGACGAGCGCCGTCTCGCCGTCGGGCGCCAGGGCGATCTCGCCCAGGCCGCCGTACGGCACCTCGATCACAGACAGATCCCCAGAGCTCAGGTCGAATACGTTCAGGCTGAAGGCGGTACCGAAGATCAGCCGCGCGCCGTCGGGACTGACGGCCAGGTCGCCCGGGACCAGGCCGCCGGTGGGCAGGCTGCGCAGGCGGGTGCCGAACGTCGCGCTGGCCGGGTCGACGTCAAGCTCGTGGATGGCCCCACTGCCGGCGGCGTCGAGCACGTAGAGCCGGGTGCCGGCCGGGTTGGGGCGCAGGCGCGTCGGGTCGCCCAGGCCGAACACGGTGGCGATGGGTGTGTCGTCGCCTACCGGGAAGATCTGGACCCTGCCGGCACTGAGCGCGTAGAGGTGGGCGCCATCGGGCGAGAAGGCGACCTCGACGGGATCCGCGGCCACCGCAAGCGTGGACAGCAGGGCGCCGTTGCCGGCGTCGTAGAGACCGACCGTGTCGTCGTAGCCGTGCGGCACGGCCAGAATCGCGCCGTCGGGGCTGACGGCGGGTCGCCCCGGGCCGTTGCCGGTGGCGATGTCCAGCCGCAGGCCGATGGGCTGCGCCACGGGCGCGTCGCTGATGGCGAAGCCGAACGCCTCGGGGTTGAGCCCGTTGCCTGCCAGGTCGTGGATGGCGCCGGTCAACCCGACCAGGTAGGCCTGGCCGGCGGCGAACGGCTCCCAGGGGTAGAAGCGGGCGCTCAGCCCGTCGTCGGCGACGACGATCTGGCCGTCGACGAAGTGGCCGGTGGCGTTCTTGACCCAGAAGGAGCGATCGTGCAGGCTGCCGGGGGCGATCGGCTCGTCGAAGCCGATCGTCACCACGGCAAACGGGTTAACGGCCGGCCCGGCCGGCGCCCGCGCGATCACCGCCGGGGGCGTCGTGTCCGCCGGGCCCGCCACGGTGAAGCTGCTGATGAAGTCGGTGCCCATCGGGCTGCCGGGACCATACTCCTTGATGTCCCGGATATCGCCATCGACGATGAGCCAGTAGCGCCCGGGCGCCAGGTCGGCGTTTGGCCGGAAGCGCAGGTCGCGGTTGCCGCCCCAGGTGATCGCGCCGGCCACGTTCCCCACACCCGGGCGGAAGAGGCGCAGCGTCGTCGGGGTGATGGTGGCCCGGTCGATGGGGGCGCTGAAGCGGACGGCCACGCCGCTGTTCGCCGGCACGTCGAGGGCGTTGTCTGCCGGCAGCACCGCCGACACGGCCGGCGCGTCGTAACTCTCGGGCAGGATCAGATAGGCGAAACCGGCGCCCGTGTCGAGCCAGGTGGCCACGTCGAAGCGCTCCTCCAGGCTGAGGAGGGTGGTGTGGTCCTCGACCGCGTTGATCGCGTTGACGACGAGCTGGTTGATCGGGTTGTCGGGGGCGCGGCCGGTGAGTAGCTGGAAGAGAAGGCTCTGGCGCGACTCGCCGTAGACAGCATAGGGCGTCAGGGCGCCCGTGGCCGTCTCCGTGACCAGAGTGTCGAAGGTGGCGCGGTCCCCGGTCAGATCCAGGCCGCCGGCGGGAGCCGGACCAGTGTGGCAGGCGGCGCAGCGCGCCTGGAGGATGGGCAACACCTGCTCCACGAAGCTGAACACCTCGCCCCGGCGTTGCAGGTCCTCCGCTTCAGGGATTGGGTCGATCGCGCGTTCCACGTAGGGGAAGGCGCCGACGTGACAGCCGCCACAGGAGCGCACTTCACCGGGATTGACCCAGCTCCAGACCCGCTCGTGGACGATGGCGCTGCCGTTCCAATCGACGAGGTCCCAGGCAGTCGTCTTGTCCGAGAAGACCGTGAAGGCGGCCGTGCCTGTGTCGTTCGGTTCGGTCACGCCCAGCACGCGGACCGCGTCGAACAGGTCCGAACCGACCAGCAGATGTCGGTCAACCTCCCGCCGCGGCTGGCTCTGGTAGACGCGCAGGCCCCAGATCTGGTTGAGGTCCAGGTGGTAGGGGTAGTCGGGGTCCCCTTCCGGGGCGGTGAAATTGGGCTGGCGGAAGTCGCCGCGCAGGCTGACGTCGCGGACGACGAAGGTGCCGGCGGCGCCGGCGCCGGCGCGGTCGGGAATGACCGGCGGGAGGCGGAACGCGCGCACGGGGATGGGAGAGACCTCGTTCGTGGCCGGGTCGTCGTAGAGGGGGGTGGGGAAGACGGCGGTGGTGGCGCGGACGATGCGCACGCTGCTGAGCGTGGGGGTCTCTTCAGTGGCGATCTGGACCGTGTGGGTGCCGGCAGCCAGGTCGGCGTCGACGCGAAACCGGTAGGGCTGGCCAAATGTGAGGCCGCCGTCCAGCGTCTGCTCGATATCGTCCTCGCCCCCGTCATAGACGACGCCGTCGATCGTTACCCAGGCCCGATCGGCTGGCCCGCCGTCGTTGGCGTCCGCCGTCCCTGCGATCAACAGGTAGACGCGGCCAGGCACCGCCAGGCTGAATTCATAGGTGCGGAAAGCCGGATCCAGGCCCGGTCCCGGCGCGGTCGACTCGCTCTGATCGTCGACGATCACGACCTCGGGGCGGAGCGTCATCGTAGAGAGGCCGAAGCCGTTGTGAAGCTCGTCCTCGGAAGGGGTGTAGCCATAGACGACGGTGTTCGCGCTGAGCGGGTAGGGCGTGCGATAGAGACCGGGCGGCCCGACGTAAAGCGGGTAGGGCAGGTTCTCCAGGTTGGCGTTGCGGTTGTCGAAGAGGCCCATCTGGCCCGGCAGCCGGTCTCGGTTGGTGAAGATGCCGATCCGCTCGCCAGACGGCAGCTCGCGCGACTCGATGCCCATGGCGTTTTCGCCCAGAGTCTGGTTGAACCGGGGCGAGACGCCGCCGTAGCTGACGAAGCCGTCCGTGCCGTCCGGGTTCATCTCCCACAACGTGAACCGGTTGCGCTGGAAAGAGAGATGGTCCCAGCGATCGAACTGGATGCGGCCGTTGCGCATCACTTGCGGGTTGATGTCGAAGTTTGGGTTTGGCTCGAGCAGGCGGACGTCCTCGCCGTCAGGGCCCATGACGTAGATCTGGGTGCTGATGGCGGGATCGTAGGGGGTGAGCTCCCGCTTTTGCAGCCGGTCGCTGGCGAAGAGAAGACGCCCGTCTGGCAGATAGGCCGGATCCTGGTCGTTCGCCTCTGTGTGCGGTGGGTCGAACGTGAGCTGGCGCAGGATGAGCGTCTGCAGGTCGATCTCCCAGATGTGCCAGTTCTCGGCCGGCGTGCGACGCATGGCGAAGACGGCCCGCTGGCCGTCGTAGGCGATCTCAGGATCGGTGACGCCGCCGCCGGCGACCGCGACGTCGGTGAGCTGGACGACGGCCCCGCCCGGGGCGACGGGGGTCAGCAGGTAGAGATCGCTGACCATGTCTGGCCGGTTGTTGAAGACACGGCCCATGCCCGGCGGCTCGCCGACCGGCGGCGGGTAGCTGTTGGGCTGCTCCTTGACGAAGAGGAGCGCCTCGGGCCAGGCTGTTTCGTCGGCGGGCTCCGCCACGGTGAAGGTGACGGCGGCGCTCGACGTCGAGGTGCCCAGCGGGGTTCCCTGGCCGTCGACAAGCCAGGCCCGGAGCGTGTGGGTGCCGTTCGGCAGCCGGTTGAAGCGCAGGGTGTCGGCGTCGATCCAGGTTGCGTCCGCGGCACGGGTGAAGTCCTGCAGAACGACCTGGTGGCCAAAGCGGGCCGGATCGTCCCCGTTAAAGAAGGCGTAGGGCTCGGGCTCGCCGTCCAGAGTGAAGATGATGTGGGGTGTGCCGTAGGGGCCGATCGCGAAATTGGTCACGGCGAAGTCGACCGTGACCTGTGCTTCCGGCAGCAAGGCGCCAGATGACGGCGATTGGATCGCCACCGTGGCGGCCTGCTGGGGGGGAAGCTCGCTGGAGAGGACAGTGTGGCCCAGGCCCAGGATGCCCGCAAGGCACGCCAGGGCAAGGCCGACACGAACGAGAGGCTTTCTGTTCATCCGGCAGATCCACATGTTATTTTGGCCACAAAACGCGCAGATGCAAATAGACAGATGTCGCCTATTTGTCGAGGACGGTCTTCCAGCCACCCAGGGCGCGTCTCGCGGTGAGGGGTATGGCGCAAGCTTAGCAGGCGGGCGGCGGGCCCGCAGCCACCTGGGCGACGGCGCCGATAGGACCTTGGTCCTGGTCGCGGCGACGGGGTAAGATACGCCATGACGGGCGGGTCTCAGTGGTCCTGGCCCCCGGCGCCAGGGCGAGGCCTGATTGAAGGAGGTGGCATGGAGCAGGTCGATCTATTCCTGCGCTTTGGCTCGGCGCTGGTGATGGGTTTCTTTATCGGGCTGCAGCGGGAATACGCCAAGCAGGACGACGAGCACCTGTTTGCCGGCATTCGCACGTTCACCCTCATCACCCTGGCCGGCTGTGCCGGGGCGCTGGCGGCCGATCAGCTGGACACGGGGCTGGCCTTCGCGGCGATCGTCCTCGTGTTGGGGGGGATGATCGCGATCGCCTATCTCATCACGGCCCGGCAGGGCGAAGTGGGGATGACGACCGAGGCGGCGGCCGTCGTGGCCCTGCTGATCGGCGGCCTGTGTTACTGGAACGAGCTCCCTCTGGCGGCGGCCCTGACCGTCGCCACCACGATCATGCTTTCGCTGAAGCCGGAGATGCGCGGCCTGATTCAGCGGCTGACGCGCGAGGACATCTTCGCCGTCTTGAAGTTCGCGGCCATCACGGCGATCGTCCTGCCGGTGCTGCCCAACGAGACGTTTGGCCCGTTGGACGTCTTCAACCCGTACCAGACGTGGCTGATGGTCATCTTGATTTCGGGCATCAGCTTCTCCGGCTACGTGCTGATCAAGCTGCTGGGCTCGCGGCGCGGGCTGCGGGTGACCGGCCTGCTCGGCGGCCTGGTCTCCAGCACGGCGGTGACGTTGAGCATGACCCAGCGGAGCCAGGAGCAGCCGGCGCAGGGGCGATCGCTGGCGGTGGCCATCCTCATTTCGTGGGCGATGATGTTTGTGACCGTGCTGGTGCAGACGGCGATCCTGAACCGGACGTTGTTGGAGGTATTGTGGCCGGCGGTGGCGGTCGGGGGAGTGGTGACGCTGGTCACTGCCGGCATGCTCTCCTGGCGTGCCGGCAGCCGGGACGTCGCCGGCGAGGTGGCGCTGTCGAACCCGTTCGAGCTGCGCCCGGCCATCACCTTCGGGCTGCTGTTTGCCGTGGTCCTGTTCGTCACGCGGGCGGCGCAACAGTGGCTGGGCGATACGGGGGTCTATCTGTCGAGCATCCTGGCCGGGGTCAGCGGCGTCGACGCGGTGACGCTGTCCATGGCCCAGCTGGCCAGGCCGGGCGGCAGCCTGGAGCCGACGGTGGCCGCCCGCGCCGTGCTGCTGGCCGTGGGGTCGAACACGCTGGTCAAAGGGGCGTTCGCCCTGATCAGCGGCTCCCCGGCCCTGCGCCGGGCCATCTGGCCGGGCGTGCTGGCGATCCTGGGCACGATCGCCGTGGTGGCGGCGGTCTTGGGGTGAAGAAGTGCGGAACGCGGAATGCGGAGTGGCGAAAGAGAAGACGTTCCGCACTCCCTACTCCCCACTCCCCACTCAGATGATTCGCTGCCGGATGCGGGCGCTCAGGTAGTCCAGCGAGGAGACGACGATGGCGATGGCCAGCATCATGACGCTGGAGCTGCGGTAGGCCAGGAGGCGGATGCTCTGGCTGAGGAGAAAGCCGATGCCGCCGCCGCCGACGAAGCCGAGGATCGTGGACATGCGCACATTGATGTCCCAGCGGTAGAGGGTGTAGGCGATGTAGGGGGGCACGATCTGGGGGATAACGCCGTAGACGATGATCTGCAACCGGCTGGCGCCGGTGGCCGTGATCGCCTCGATGGGGCCTTCAGCGATGCCCTCGATCTGCTCCGAGTAGAGCTTGCCCAGGGCGGCGATGGTGTGCAGGGTGAGGGCCATGACGCCGGCAAACGGCCCCAGTCCGACCCAGATGACGAAGACGACCGCCATGATGAGGGGCTCGATGGAGCGCAGCACGTTGAGCACGCTGCGGGAGACAGCGTAGATGACGGCGCCGATGGCGAACGGGTGCTTGGGCGGCAGGGAGAGAGAGAGAAGGGCGATGGCGGCGCCGCCGATCAGGGCGGGGAGGGTGGTCCAGTTCTGGGGGTTGTCGAACTGGTAGAGCCAGTTGAGAGTGGCGCCGATGCCGTAGATGAGGACGGCGCCGCCGCCAAAGGACAGGGCGAGTGTGAGCAGGCGCACCGGCAGGCCGTCGAGCCGGATGATCGCCTCCTGACCGTAGCGGCTGCCGAGGGAGGCGCCGATCAGGCCACCCAGCAGAGCCAGCGCCGGCGCCAGGAGCAGGCCGATCGCCTCGGCCACGATGACCACGAAGTTGCCGACGAAGTTAAACGGCCCGAGGATGTCGGCCAACCACGTCCCGGCTGTCACGCCCAGCAGGCTGAGGAGCCCAAATGTCAGCAGGCCCAGGCCGGCCATGAGCAGGAGGCGCAGCCCGCCAAGCCAGAACGCGGCGGCGCCCGCGGGCGGGCGCCAACGGTTCAGAAGCCAGAGGATGGCCAGCACGCCGGCGAGCGAGGCGACGCCTGGCCCTGACGCGCCGACCAGCGCGGCCAGGCCCAGGAGCGCGCGGGCGAGCAGATAGCCGACCGCGGCCCCGAGCGGCAGGGCGATGATGCCCGCCATGATGGCCGCCGCCGGCGCCGTAATCTCGATCATGAGGTTGCGGGCGGCCAGGAACGAGACCGGCACGGCCAGGATCGTGCCCAGGGTTGTGGCCATCAGGGCGATAAAGATGGTCTCGACGATGAGACGAAGCGTATCTATCGTCGTGGACGTCCACTCAATGGGCCCGGGCTCACCGCCCAGCGCGGCATCCAGGAGATCGGGCTCCGCCAGGTCCGGGTTGGCCAGCGCGCGCAGGACGCCGATCAGCTGCACCCGGCGCGCGGGGTCGCGCAGCTTGTCCAGGCTGACGTCGGTCGCCTGCACGGCGAAGGCGTAGACCGCGAAGAGGGCCATGATGACCAGGAAGGTGCGGAGCGCGCGTCGCCCGGGCGTGATGGTGTCCTGTCTCATCTCAGAATATCCGGCGCCTCAAATGATGCGGGTGCGAATGCGCGAGCTGACGTTATCAAGGATGGTGACGATGAGGGCGATGGCGATGACCATGACGCTG
>JBFGLK010000137.1:0-7441 GCA_041576195.1 Promineifilaceae bacterium (SeqCode) | reverse complement strand
CGCGCCAGTACCACCGGCCCTCGTCCACATCCACCTGCACGATCGAGCAATCCGCCGGATCGTGCCCGCTCAGGCCCGTGACGACGGCCGTCTGCCCCACATACGCTTCCATGCGCTCGTTCCAGTTGGCGTCTCCATCAACCGGGCGGTGCCGGCCAAGGGCGACCCGGCTGCCAACCTCGACGTCGCCGTAGACGGCCTCCGCCAATCCACAGGACTGAGGGGTCGTCGGCGGAGGGTCCGCCGTCGTCGTGCCGCCGGGGGGCTCCTGAACCACCAGCTCGCCGGCGACCGGCTGGCGGCTGAAGGTGCCGATCCAGATGGTGTAGTCACCCCAGGCCGGCTGCGGCAGCAGCACGCTCGGGTTCAGCCCCGCGCCGCCGTCGTCGTCGCAATGCCAGCGCCCCGCGGGATCCTGAATAAGGAGCGTCGTGTCCACCCGTTCGTCCGGCACGAAAGACACCCGCAGCTCGGCCAGGCCGCTGCTCTGCCACTGAAGGCGGAATGATGGGTAGGCCGTCGTCCAGCCGGCGCAACGCTGGCCCTCCCAGCCCAACTCCGTCTGCTCGACGTCGATGTCGCCCGCGGCCACATCCACACGGAGTGGGAACGGTTCCGGATTGCCATCCGACCGGACCGGCCACCACGCCGCCGCACGCAGATCGGCCTCCAGCCCCGTCCCGTAGTGGGTGGCCAGGTAGTAGTCAAAGCGCGAAGACGCCGTCGGAGCGGTTCCCGCGTAGGCCGCGACGACCAGGTAGTACTCTCCTGTGGCGGCGAAGGTGTAGGCAAGAAAGGAGTCGAGGCTCGAGCCATCGTCGTCGTCGTAGTCGAGCAGATTCCACTCGGCATCATACAGTCTGAGGACGGAGTCCAGGGGCGAGCCGTCAACGTCGGCATCGATGTCGAAGACGCCGGTCCGGCCGGCCTCGCCCTCCAGACTGTAGACATGGGCATACAGCTCCTGCCCATCGATGATCACCTGATCCTCCGGATCGATGTCGTCAGCCCAGATCTCGCCGAAGCTCAGGCTCCGCCAGCTCCGCCGCGGGATATTCACCTCAGGCGTTGCCGCATCGGCCTCCGGCTCGTCGGCGACCGCCAGGGCAGCCTGGAGGGAGTACGCCCCGGCGCGCCGCTCCCGTTCCGTGACCCCGATCTGGATCTGCCCGCTGTCAGGCAACCGAACGACCAGGGTCCCCGCGAGACCGTCGCCCTCGCCGAGCAGCGGCTGTTCATCGGCGCCGGTGTCAAGCAGGAAAAGGCGCGGGCCGTGGTCGTCGTCGCTTCGCGCCTGGAGCTCGACGTCGGCGCCCGGCGGGCCCTGCAGGCGCCACACCGCAACCGGCTCGGCAGTCGTCAGCTGGCCCCGTCGTGTCTCGCCGATGTGCAGCGACTGGATGGTCGTCTGCGCGAGGCCGATGGTGTACCCACCCCGAGTCCCCTCAACCGGGGTGACCGCCAGTTGGAACAGGCCGGCATACGGCAGGACCAGCACCCTTCGCTCGTCGCCCTCGCCGTCGCTGCCGGCAGAGAGGACGGGGCTGCCCTGCTCATCCAGCAGAGCGACGACGGCGTCGAGGTTCCCGCTGGTGGCCTCGACGGCGACGACGATCGCGTCGCCGGCGTCGCCGGCAAAGGCCCACGCGTCGGCCAGATGGCCGTCCGTGATCTCGCCGCGCCGGGTCTCGCCGTAGACCAGCTGAGGCGTGAGCGTTTCCGCCGGGGGCTCGTCCCCGGCCGGGGGCGCCTCGGGAACCGGCACGGTCTCCTCGCCCGCCGGGGGATCGGTCGTCTCGACCGCCGTCGCCTCGTCCGAGATGGCGTCGGCGACCTCGTCCGCCTCGGGCGCCGCGGCCACGTCCGCCGCCGCCCGCTCAATGGGCGAAACCGGGCGCGCGTCGACGTCCGCGCGCCGCACCGGCGGCGACGTCGGTGCCGGCACGGGGGCCAGCGACACGAACGTCTCTGGCGTGCAGCCGGCGCAGATTACCGCCAGCCCGACCAGGGCGGCGATGAGTGTTCTCCGTATTCTGAATAACATGCTTCCTTCTCCTTGCGTGACGTTGCCGAACCGCCGCCGGCTCCCATGCCGGCGGATCCGTCGTCTCCCTGTGGAGTCCACGTCGTCCTTCTTCATCCTGACGTCTTGATTGTCCCGGCCGCCAGGCGCCGGGTCGGGCCACCGTTCGTGTCTCATCTCTCTCTCCTTGCCACGGTCCGGCGCTCACAACGTTGGCCGGTCTGGTAACATAGTAGGGAGCGCGCCCGGCCATGGGCAGGGCGACTCGCCCGCATGCCTGCGGAAAGATTCCGCAACGCCGGGTCGCGCCCGCGGGAAGGCGAACGACCAGACGGCGCGCACGAAGTGACAGAGGTTGCGCATGACGACAGACAGCTTCGGGGGGTGGCTCCGCTTCTATCGGCGCAGCGCCCGCGACGCCGTCCATGGCGGGCCGCTCTCCCAGGAGCGGCTGGCCGACATCCTGTCTGAAGACAGCGGGATCGTCTACTCGCGCGCCGCGGTCAGCGACTGGGAGCGGGGCAAGGGGCAGATCCACAAGGACGCCCGCCATGTCCTGGTGGCGCTCATCCGGGTGCTGCACCGGGCCGGCGGCCTGGCGACGCGCGCCGAGGCGGACGCGTGGCTGGCGGCCGGCAACTATCGGGCGCTCGACGCCGCGGAGCGCGCGGCCATCAGCGGCGACTGGGTGGGCGACGCGGCGGTCGAGCCGGCCCACCCCGGACTCTTTCTGGCCCCGGCGCTGCCGGCACACCCCATCGTCGGCCGCGAGGCCCTGCTGGCCCAGCTCAAAACCGCGCTCTTCCGCGACCGCGCCCTGGCCCTCTCAGCCGTCAACGGCCTGCCCGGCGTCGGCAAGACGGCGCTGGCCCTGCTGGTGGCCCATGACCCCGAGGTGCGGGAACGGTTCGCGGACGGCGTGCTCTGGATCGGGCTCGGCCCCGATCCGGACGTCTTCGCCGCCCTGGGGCGCTGGGCGACGGCGGTCGGGCTGCCGGACGAGGCCATCGGGCGGTTGGGAGCGATCCGGCTGCGCGCCGACGCCGTCCACGAGGCGATTCGCCACCGGCGCCTGCTACTGGTCGTTGACGACGTCTGGGATCTGGCGCACGCTGCGCCATTTCGGCTGGGCGGGCCGGCGTGCGCGCACCTGTTGACCAGTCGCCAACCCGCCATCGCGGCCGGTTTCGCCGGCGCCAACGCCGTGGCGGTGCGCGAGCTGGCCGAGGCGCAGGGGCTGGAGCTACTGCGCGCGCTGGCTCCACGCGCCGTGGCCCTGGAGCCGGACGGGGCCCGGGAACTGGTGCGGGCGAGCGGCGGGCTCCCGCTGGCGCTCGTGCTCATCGGCAACGACCTGCGCCTGCATGGGGTGGCGGGCACGGGTCGGCGGATCCGGGAGGCGCTGAGCAGACTGCGCGAGGCGGAGGGTCGCTTCGCCCTGGAGATGCCCCAGGCCATTCCCGAGCAGGAGGCGTTCCCCAGCCTGCCGGGCGGCGCGCCCATCTCGCTGCGGACGGTGATCGGCGAATCGGACGCCCGGCTGGGCCCGGCGGCGCGGGCCGCGCTGCGCGCCCTGGCGCTGTTGCCTCCCAAGCCGAACAGCGTCGCCGAAGAGGCGGCGCTGGCGCTCGCCGCGGTGGAAACCGACACGCTCGACACGCTGGTCGATCACGGGCTGCTCGAGGTGGCCGGCCGCGAGCGCTACACGTTGCACCCGGCGATCCAGGAGTACGCGTCGCTGACCGGGGAGGCCGCCAGCCGGGAGGCGATGGCCGGCCGGCTGCTGACCTACCTGGCGGCGTTCGTCGCTCGTCACCGCGATGACCACGCAGCCCTGGCGCTGGAGATGGCGAACATCCAGGCCGCGCTGGAGGCGGCGGACCCCGCGCGCCACGCCGCTGTGCTCTGGGCGTTGCTGGACGCGCTGTTCCCCTTTCTCGAAGAGCGCGGCCACTACGATCTGGCCGCGCGCCACCTGGCCCGGCTGGCGGCGAGCGGCGCGGGCGACGCCGCGGCCATCGCGCTCTACCGGGGCCGGCTGGCCATCCGGACGGGCGATGCGACCGGGGCGCGCGCGCACTGGGAGGCCGGGTTGGCGCGCGCGGGGGACGACCACGACCGGGCCATCGCCCTGCTCAGCAACTTGAGCCTGTTGGCCAGCCAGGATGGCGATGTCGCCTCCGCCGGCGCCTATCTGGCGGAGGCCGTGAGCCACGCGCGGGCTGCCGGCAACCGCGAAGAGGAGTGCCGGGCGCTGGGCAACATGGGCCGTCTGGCCTACACCCGGGACGCCACCGACGAGGCGGCGGACTACCTGGGCCAGGCGCTGGCCCTGGCGCGGGAGCACGGCTTCGACAACCTGGCGAGCGGCATCCTGAACCTCTTGGGGATCGTGGCCCGGGCCCGCGGGGCGGGGGAGGAGGCGCTGGCGCATTTCCTGGAGGGCCTGCACATCGCCCGTGCGCGGCGCCTGGGGGCGCGCACGTCGACGCTGCTCCTGAACATTGGCCAGCTGCTCAACGAGCAGGGCCGGCACGACGAGGCGCTGGCCTACCTGGAGGAAGGGCTGGCGCTGGCGCGCGAGCTGGGCGACCGGTCCCAGGAGAGCCACTTGCTGATGGACCTCGGCGTGGCCGCCGCCGCGTTAGGCGACGCCGAGACGGCGATGCGCCGGCTGGAAGCGGGCCATCAACTGGCACGGGAGCTGGACAATCGCTGGCTGGAGGCCTATGTGGGCGCGCACTGGGGCCTGGCGGCCATCCGACTGGGGCGCGAGGAGGGGGCGGCGGCGTTGCTGGCGCGCAGCCTGGAGCTGGCGCCGGAGGTCAGCCCGAACGCCGCCATTCGCGGGCTGGCCCAGTATGGCCTGGCGCAGATCGCCCTGCGAGCTGGGGAGCGGGATCGGGCCGACCGGCTCAGCCGGGCGGCGCTGGAGGCCCTGGAGGGGGCCCATCGGGCGCTGGCCGCCGAGGTGGGCGACTGGCGGGCGCGGCGTGGGTTGGAGTAGGGCTGCCGGAGAATCTCCCCGGCAATCCTGAGCCTAGGGGCAGCCCAGCACGCCGGGGCATTCCCCCTCCACGTCGCAGTTAAGCCAGTTCTCCACCCGGGCCAGGTGGATTGCCGCCACCCGGCCGGCGAAATGAGCGTGTACGGCGGCGAAGTCCGTGTAGATCTCGGGATCCTCTTCCGGCTTTGGTTTCGGGCATTCGGGCCGCCACGCGCCGGCCGGGAGGAGGATGAGCCTGGCCTCGTCGACGAGCAGCTGGAGCAACGCGTCATCGCCGTCACCCGGCACGGCGCCCCAGGCGTCGCCGGGCGCCAATTCGTCCGCTTCCGCCGCGGCGAACAGCAGGACGTAGTGCGCTGTTGCGTCCGGCGCCTCCGCGTCGAAGCCATCATCGTAGGGGAGATGGATCTGCTCCACGGCGAACCCGGCCTCCTGACAGGCCTCGACCAGGGGGGCGTGACTGTCCAGATCGGGCTCGGGATGCGGGTAGAACAGGCGGATCGGGGGCTGGGACATGCGATTCTCCGGAAACGATAGGGCTGGGCGTGGCGGGATTGTATCATACCCGCGGCGAGGGGTGGTGAGGCGCGCGTAGGGGCGCCGCCTGCTGCGCCCGCCTGCTGCGCCCGTTGGTGGCGCCCTGCCGGTACGTCCCGACGACCCCAATCGCCTGTCCCTCGGGTATAATCCCGCCACGCACAACCCGTTCACCCCAGGAGCACGCCCATGCCACCCACCGCCTACGGCACCTTCCAGGTCGAGATGACCCCGCTGACGGAGCCCGACGTCCGCGAGGGCGTCAGCCTCGGCCACCTGGCGCTCGCCAAGACGTTCGCCGGCGACCTGGCCGGGACAGGCCAGGGGGCCATGCTCACCGCGCTGACGCCGGCCGAGGGCTCGGCCGGCTACGTGGCCATCGAGCGCGTCGTCGGCGCGCTCCACGGGCGCGCGGGCTCCTTCGTCCTCCAGCACAGCGGCCTCATGGACCGCGGCGGGCAACAGCTGGCCATCACCATCGTGCCCGACTCCGGGACCGGCGCCCTGGCGGGCATTGCCGGCACCTTTCGCCTGCGCGTGGCCGACGGCCGGCACCACTACGAGCTGGAGTACACGCTCCCCGATTGATCCCCGCCACGGGCGGGTGGTGAGGCGATGGGGGGGTGTAGGGGCGATGAGGCGATGAGGGGTAAGGGCGCGGCACGGGTCGAACGCCCCCGGGCCACCGCATTTCCTGTTCGCCATCGTTTGACGGTATAGTTGGGTAGGTGGCGCGCCTGACCCCGCGCCGGGAGCAAGGGAGCGTAATCATGATGGGGGCGATTAACCGACAGCTGGCCGGACGTTGGCAAGTGGCCGCCTACCTGGCGCTCGCCCTGGCCGCGCTGATCTGCATCCTCGTCTTGCTGCCCACGTCCGACAGGCACTTCCGCCGATTCTTCGGCCCGCTGAACCCGCTCCTCGTGCTCGGAGTGGCCACCGTTGCCGGCCTGGCCTCGCTCTGGGTCCTGCGATCCGGCTACGGCTTCGCGATTCTCCGGGGCCGGTCGACCCTGCGCGGCGCAGCGCTGTCGCTGGCCCTGGCCACCGCGCTGGCCGTGGCGATCGTCGTGGCGGATCTTTTCATTCGCTACCCCCAGGACATGAACGTGCCCGTCCCCCAGGCGCTGTTGTTCTATCCGGCCGTCGGCTTCATCGCCGAGATCGTATTCCACGTCCTGCCCCTGGCCCTGTTGCTCCTGGTCTTGAGCCCCCTGGCCGGGTTTCTGGGAAGGGAACGCGTCGTCTGGCTGGGCGTGCTGCTCGTGGCCCTGCTCGAACCGACCTTTCAGATCCTGTTCGAGCGCAAGGCCCTTTCCTGGGGGGCGGCCTACACCTGGCTCCACGTCTTCACGATCGCCGGCTTGCAGCTGGTTGTGTTTCGGCGCTTTGACTTCGTGTCGATGGTCGCGTTCCGCCTGTTTTACTACGCTTACTGGCACGTTCTCTGGGGCGTGATTCGCCGGAGGGTGTTGTTCTGCCGCGGGCCGCGCCCGGTGGGCGGCCCGCGTCGATCGCCGCCCCGCGCCCTCACGAGGACGCCTGCGCGTACACGAGCTGGGCCAGCACGAAGGCGGCCTCGAACAGGTTGAACACGAGCGCCGTGAGGTAGAAGGCCGGGTCCAGCGCGCGGCCGGCGCCGAGCACGATCAGGAGCAGCGGGAGTTGCACGGGCAGCTCGAGCAGGAGCCAGAAGAAGGCCGTCTTGGCCGGGCTGGACCGGGCCTGATCGACCACCAGCTGCCGGCTTTCGGGGCGCCGCAGCGAGAGGACGATCACCGCCCAGTTGAGCGCGAGGAAGACCAGGGCGGCGACGAGCCAGAGCGTGTGCCCGGTCAGGCCGTAGCGGGCCAGGCCGGCGGGGATCAGGCCGG
>JBFGLK010000136.1:0-7508 GCA_041576195.1 Promineifilaceae bacterium (SeqCode) | reverse complement strand
TGGGGCCGACTGCCTTCTTCCTGGCGGTGCCGGCCGGCTGGGCCGCCGCGGGCTGGCTGGATGAGGGAAGGCGGGGCGGTGGACTGGCGTTGGCGCTGGCAGCGCTGCTCTTGCCGGCCTTGCCGTTGTTGGCGGTGCCCCCGTGGCCGGCCGACTTCGGGGAGACGGGCACGCGGGCCCTCATCGAGATGGAGTACCGCGGCCGCTGGCTGGGCACGACGTCGACGGCCGACTTCGTGCCGGTCACGGTGGCCGTTGTGCCTGGGGCGAACGAGCGGATGCGCGCCGCGCTGCTCGCCGAGACGGAGGTCGACCGGGTGAACCGGGCCACGCTGCCCGCGGGGGCCGTGGTGCGTGCCGAGCCCGTTCGGCCCTTGCGTACGCGCTATCAGGTGGAGAGCCCGGAGCCGTTTCTCCTGAGGCTCTTCCTCTTTGCTTTTCCCGGCTGGGAGGCGCGGGTGGACGGCGTGCGGGTGGAGACGGAGGTGGGCCTGCCCGAGGGCTTCCTCGTGGTGCCGGTGCCGGCGGGCGCGCACGAGGTGGACGTTCGGTTTGCCGGCACGCCGGCGCGCCGGGTGGCGACGGCGCTGGCCGTCTTCAGCCTGGCGGCCGCCCTGGTCGCGGCCCCGATCGTTTCGCGTAGCCAATCAGGGCGGCCTGCATTGCCGGCGCTGGCAGCCCGCCCGGCGGCCGCAGCCTCGTGGCGCGGCCTGCTCCCGGGGTTCCTGGTAACGGCGGCTATCGCCATCCTGGCGACCACGTGGCTGCTGCCAGCCGGCCTGCTTCATTGGCAGTCGACGGGCCTGACGGCGTTGCCCGCACGCACGTCGCTCTACCGTGGCTTTGGCGACGGCGAGATCGCCCTGATCGGCATGACCGTGACACCGGCGGCGGCTATCGAGCCGGGCGGGACGCTGTCGCTGACCCTATACTGGAAGGCGTTGCGGGACCTCGACGAGAACTACCAGGTCTTTGTCCACCTGCTTGACGATCGGGGGGTCATCCGGGCGCAAGGGGACAAGCTCAACCCCGGCGACTTTCCCTCCCGGCGCTGGCCCGGGGATCGCTACGTTCGTGATGCATACCGGCTAGCGCTGCCCAATGATCTGACGCCGGGCGCCTATCGCCTGGTGACCGGGCTCTGGCGGCGTGAGGAGAACCGGCGGTTGGCGGTGGTCGATGACGCCGGCCGGGCGTTGGGCGATGTGGCCGAGTTGACCGAGCTGCGGGTCGAACCCTGAGGACGCGCCTACGGGGTGCAAAAAGGAGGGTCGGTCATGCGCGTGATCAGCGGGCGGGCAAAGGGGCGGCGACTGAAGCGAGTGCCGGGCGATAGCACCCGGCCGATCACCGATCGGGTGAAAGAGAACCTGTTTAACATCCTGGGCGCGTGGGTGGTGGGCACGCGCTGGCTGGATCTCTTTGCCGGCACCGGCCAGGTCGGCATTGAGGCGCTGAGTCGCGGCGCGGCCGAGGTCGTCTTCGTCGACAGCGCCCAGCCGGCCATTCGCACGATTCGCGAGAACCTCCGCTTGACCGACCTGGACGAGGGGGCGACGGTCCAGCGGGCCGACGCCTTCGCCTTCCTGGCCCGCGACCCCGAGCGTCCCTTCGACGTGGTCTACGTGGCGCCGCCCCAATACCGTGGGCTCTGGTCCCGGGCCCTGGCGCTGCTGGATGCCACGCCCGAGCGCTGGCTGGCGCCCGACGGCCAGGTTGTGGTGCAGATCCACCCTCGGGAGTTCGAAGAGCGCGCCTGGACGGCCCTGCGCCTGGCCGATCGCCGCGCCTACGGCTCGACCCTGCTTTGCTTTTACGACTGGGAGTCGCCGGACGCCGCCTAGCCCCCCACAGCCAGCTGAATCGTGCAGGCGCCCACCTCGTTGCTGGTGTCGTCCACGACCACCAGACGCACCGCGTAGCTTCCCGGTTGCCAACCCGCGAAGTCCGCGCTGCCCAGCACCCCATTGACCGTCGGCTGAAAAACCGTGCGACCCAACAGCGAGGCCCACTGCCCGCCCGTCTCCGGCCCATTGATTTCGATCTTGTAGAAGGCGAACCCCGGGGCGGAGGCGTTGCCGGTGAACGTGACCAGCCCAGATACGGTGCTACCGTCCAGCGGCAGGCTGAAGTTGATGCTGGGTGGGCAGTTGCCGGGAATGGCGACCGGCGGTGCTGGCGTCTCGCCCGGCTCCGGCGTGTCGGGCGTCACCGTCTGCGCAGTGCCCGGCGTCTGGACGGGCGGCGGGGCAACGGGTCCGCCGGGCAGCGTGATGGTGGGCACGAGCGGCGGTGTGGGGGTGACGGCAGGCGGCGGCGCGGCCAGGCGTGGCGTTGGCGAGGCCAGCGGCTGGCGCAGGGGGTCGGGCGTGGGGGTAGGGGAGCGGAGCAACTCCGCGGGCAACGTCGGCGCAATGCGGACGTTGACGAAGGCGACCGCGCCGGCCACGCTGGCGCACAGGAGGACCAGCGTGAGCGCATGATTGCGACGTTGCGTCGCCCGCTCGCGCTCCAGGTTGAACATCGCCCGGCGCCGTTGCCCGAGCGCCCGAAGGAGGTCGGTCCCATACCAGAAGAGGCCGAGACCACAGAGGATGTAGATCCAGACGTCGTTGCGGATGAGAAAGATGAAGACGCGGTCCATTGGGCGTCCTGGCGAGGGGGGACGTCAGGACGCGTGGGCCTGGTCCGCGATGATGGCCTGCAGGAGCGCGGTCAGGCGCGGCACGACGTCGCGGCCGGCGGCCAGGACCTCTTCGTGGTCGATGTGGGTGCCGGGGACAGGGTCGGGCACAGCCATGTTGGTGATCGAGGAGAGGCCAAGGACGCGCATGCCGGCATGGCGGGCAACGACCACTTCCGGCACGGTCGACATGCCTACGGCATCCGCCCCGGCGGCGCGCAGCAGGCGGAGCTCCGCCGGCGTCTCATAGCTCGGACCGCCGACGAAGGCGTAGACGCCTTCTTGCAGCCGTAGGTTGAGGTTGCCCGCAGCCCGATGCGCCAGGCGGCGCAGGTCCGGGTCGTAGACATCGATCATGTCCGGGAAGCGTGGCCCCAGCTCCGGGTCGTTTTCACCGCGCAGGGGGTTGGCCCCGGCCAGTCCTGGCAGATTGATGTGGTCGCGGATGACCATGATGTCACCCGGGCGGAAGTCCGCGTTGATGCCTCCGGCGGCATTGGTGACGATGAGCGTGTCGACCCCGAGGCGTTGCATAACGCGCACGCCGAACGGCACCCAGGTGATATCGTACCCTTCATAGTAGTGGGTGCGCCCTTGCAGGGCGAAGACCGTCTCGCCGGCGAGGCGTCCCAGGACCACGCGACCGGCGTGGCCGGGAACTGTGGAGCGGGGCCAGCCCGGGATCGTTTCCTGGGGCACGACGTGCGCCGCCTCGATCCCGTCGGCGAGGCTATTCAGGCCGGAGCCCAGGATGAGGCCGAGGCGGGGTCGGACCGCGGTGACGGCTTGGAGGGCGTCGGCCGCGGCGTCGATGTGCGCGCGAGTAAGCGTCATGGTGGCGGCGGGCGGCCCTATTCTTCCTCGTCGGCGCCGGCCTGCTCGATCTGGGTGTAGATCTGCGTGGTAGAGATGTTGGCGTGCCCGAGGAGTTGCTGGATCTGGTGCAGGTCGCTGCCACTGCGTAGCTTATGGGCGGCGAAGCTGTGGCGGAGCGTGTGCGGGGTGACGTCCTGGCTGAGCGCGGCTTCCTTCGCGTAGGCCTTGATGATAAGCCACAGGCCCTGGCGGGTAAGCTGCTGGCCCCGGTGATTGAGGAACAGCGCGGTGGCCTGGCCATCCTTGAGCAGGCTGGGGCGCCCGGACTCGAGGTAGCGCTTGAGATGGCGGGCGGTCTCCGCATCGAACGGCAGCCGGCGGGCCGCTTCGTCGGGACCGGGGCTGCGCAATTCGTGCGCCTGCAGATCGAGATCGTCAAGCGTGAGCGACACTGCTTCGGTGACGCGCATGCCGGTGGCATAGAGGAGGGCGAGCAAGGCGGCGTCGCGCAGGTGTTTGGGTGAGCGCCGCCCACGGGGCGCGGCAAGCAGGCGTTCGATATCTTCGCTGCTGAGGGTGGTGGGCAGCCTCTTTTCCACGCGGGGTGAGTCGATGGGCGCGGTGGGATCGGCCTCGACGAGGCCCTGGGCATAGAGGTGATGAAAGAACGACTTGGTGGCGGCGACCTTGCGGGCGACGGAGGAGGAGGCGTAGCGGCGCTCCTGGAGGGATTGCACGTAGGCGGAGACCAGGTCGGGAGTCACGTCGTTCCAGGTGGCGGTCTGGGGGGCGTGTCGTCGCAGGAAGGTGAGGAACTGGCTCAGATCGTTCCGGTAGGCCGCGGTCGTGTTTTCCGAATAGCTCCGCTCCTCCTGCAAGAAGGTCAGGAACGCGGCCAACTGGTCTTCCATTACTGAAACCTTGCTCATCACCGCTCTATTCTACCGGCACGACTTTCGTATAGCGCGGACCCAACCCGGACGCGCCGAATGGAGGCTGTCAGCGCACCCTTCGGCATTATAGCAACACTTTTCATAAGATCAAACAGATGTCAACATAAGGCGCGCGCGGCCCAGTCTGCCCAAAGACCGGGTCAGGAGCCGGCGTAGACCGGCGGGTCTGCCCATTTCATCGCGGCGGGGCTTCGTCGTCGCCCACAAGCCTGTCCTATACGAAATGGCCGGGTTGGCCGCGGGCCTGTCGCTTATGGTCCGGCCCGGGGAAGATTGGTATCATCGGCGCGTTGTCGCGCGCGGCCGGCCCACCGGAGTGGCGCGGACTTCAACCCGGATTTTAGGAGCAACAATGACCCCCACACAGCCCGAGCGGATTCTCATTGCCGGCGCCGCCGGCCGAGATTTCCACGACTTCAACACGGTGTTTCGCCACCACGACGGCGTCACCGTCGTCGGCTTCACCGCCACCCAGATCCCGAACATCGAGGGCCGGCGCTATCCCGCCGCGCTGTCCGGTCCACGGTACCCGGAAGGTATCCCGATCTATCCCGAGGCCGACCTGGAGCGCCTGATCGCTACGGAAGGGATCGACCAGGTTATCTTCTCCTATTCGGACGTGTCTCACGAGACGGTGATGCACCTGGCGTCGCGGGCGTTGGCGGCGGGAGCCGACTTTCGCCTGCTGGGGCCGCGACGGACGATGCTGCCGGCCGGAAAGCCCGTCGTCTCTGTCGGCGCCGTGCGCACAGGAAGCGGCAAGAGCCAGACCTCGCGCTTCGTCGTCCGTACTCTGCAGGCGCTCGGCTACGAGCGCGTCGTGGCCGTGCGGCACCCCATGCCTTACGGGGATTTGAGCCGGCAGGCCGTGCAGCGCTTCGCCAGCTATGACGACATGGAGCGGCACGAGTGCACCATCGAGGAGCGGGAGGAGTACGAGCCTTACGTGGTCATGGGGGCGGTTATCTATGCCGGCATTGACTACGCCGCCATCCTGGCCCAGGCGGAGGCCGAGGCGGACATCATCGTCTGGGACGGCGGCAATAACGATTTGCCCTTTTTCCGCCCGGACTTTCACATCGTGGTGACCGATCCTCACCGGCCTGGACACGAGCTCCGTTATCACCCGGGGGAGGCCAACCTGCGGCTGGCCGACGTGGTCGTCATTAACAAGGTCGACACGGCCGCGCACGAGGACGTCGTCACCGTGCAGCGGCACATCCGGTCGGCCAACGCGAGCGCGCGGATCGTCAAGGCGGCGTCGCCCATCTTCGTCGAGGATCCAGAGGCGATCCGCGGTCGCAAGGTGCTGGTGGTCGAGGATGGGCCGACGCTTACCCACGGGGAGATGGCCTACGGCGCGGGCGTGGTGGCCGCCGACTACTTCGACGCCGCCGAGATCGTGGATCCCCGCCCCTACGCCGTGCGCTCCATTGCCGCGACGTACGCCAGCTACCCGGACACCGGCCCGATCTTGCCGGCCATGGGCTACGGTCGGGCGCAGATTCGCGACCTCGAGGAGACGATCAACGCCACGCCGGCAGACCTGGTGCTGGTGGCCACGCCGATCGACCTGGGCCGTCTGGTCGACATCCGCCAGCCGAGCCAGCGGGTGCGCTACGAGCTGCAGCCGATCGGCCAGCCCGATCTGCGCGATCTATTGGCTGCCAGATTCGCCCGCGACTAGCCCTCAGATTGCGTGTAGCAATTGCAGGGCAACTGGCCGCTCTCTGGAGTGAACCGGCCTACGGCGGGCCATCGCCACGGCCCAAATCCCGTGACCACTCGCTCCAGGAGCCCACGTAGAGCCGGCCGAGGGGCATGCCGGCGTACGCCTGGGCGACCAGGTTGAGGCACGCCGACACGCCCGACCCGCAGTAATGGACGGTTGCTTCTGGGGCCACGCCGCCCTGCGCTTCCCGGAGTTGCCGCCGCACCTCGTCGGGTGGAAGAAAGCGGCCTTGCGCGTCCAGGTTGGCCGCATAAGGAAGGTTCACGGCGCCAGGGATGTGGCCGGCCACCGGGTCGATTGGTTCCACCTCGCCCCGATAGCGCTCGGGCGCCCGCGCGTCGAGCAGGCGTGGCGCTGCCGGCACCTCCTCGCGCACAACCAACCAGTCGCGCCGCGGCGCCCCGACGAAGAGACGCGGGGCGTTGCGCTCCTCCCCAGATTGCACCGGCCCCCCGCTTCGCGCCCAGGCGGGCCAGCCGCCGTCCAGCAGGGCGACCCGGTCGTGCCTCATGTAGCGGAGCATCCACCAAAGACGGGCGGCGATGCCGCCGCCGCTGGCATCGTACGCCACCACGCGTATTGACGCATCGATGCCCAGGCGACCGAAGAGGCGCGTCATGGCTGCCGGTGCCGGCAGGGGATGTCGGCCGTGATCGGTCAGCGGCGGGCCGCTGAGGTCCTCGTCCAGGTGGGCGTAGACGGCTCCGGGGATGTGCGCCTCAAGGTAGGCGCGGCGCCCCGCCGCGGGGTCGGCGAGCTCGAAACGGCAGTCGACCAGGACCCAGCCCGGGTCGTGCAGTCGGCTCGCCAGCGTGGAGACGTCGATCAGGGGAGATGTCATGTAGGACCGTTGACGGCGGGGAGGCGCCTACTTCTCGTCCTCGGGGCGCTGGCCAAACTCGGCCACCCAGTACCAGACGTTCGGCGATTTGAAGTCTACCACGAACCCCACACCCAGGCTGACCGCCCGTCGGCTGAGGACAATGCGCCGGTGGCCCGGGCTGTTGACCCAGAACTCGACCGCCTCGCGCGCCTCGTCAAATCCCCAGGCGGTGGCCTCGCCGCCATAAATACCCTCAAAGCCGTGGCGGGGCAGGCGATCGAAGGGCATCGAGCCGTCGGAGCCGCGATGGCCGGTGAACTGATTGACCGCCATGTCCTCGGCGTGTCGTTGGGCGGCAATGCTCAGGACGTGCAGATACTCGAGCGGCGGCAACTCGTGGAGGCGGCGCGCTTCGTTGATGTACCAGAATAGGAGCTCCGCCGCGGTGGCGTCGGCCGGCAGAGGCGCCGGCTCGAGGGCGATGGGCGCGAACACCTCTTC
>JBFGLK010000135.1:0-7541 GCA_041576195.1 Promineifilaceae bacterium (SeqCode) | reverse complement strand
GGCCGTTGTGCTCCGCCGGTGTGGTGGCCTTCCTCCTGGCGATCGTCCTGGCCATCGTGCTCACGCGCTCGGTGGCCCGGCCGCTGCAGCGGCTGGCGGGCGCCGCGTCGGCCATCGCCGAGGGCGACCTGGACCAACGAGTCCCCCCGTCTGGCCCCAATGAGGTCCGGCTGGTGGCCACGAGCTTCAACGACATGGCGGCCCAGGTGCAGGCGTCGCAACAGGCACAGCGGGACTTCGTGGCCAACGTCTCCCACGACCTGAAGACGCCGCTCACCTCAATGCGTGGTTGGAGCCAGGCGATGCTCGAAGGCATGATCGAGACGCCGCAGCAGCGGTCGGAGGCGGCGACCATCATCCACAGCGAGGCCGAGCGCATGACCCGGATGGTCAACCAGCTCCTCGACCTGGCGCGCATTGACGCCGGGCAGCTGGCGCTGGCGCGCGAGCCGGTCGATCTATCCGACCTGTTGCGGCAGGTGCAGGCGAATCTGGCGCTGCCGGCAAGGGTGAGGAATATCGACGTGCAGCTTGTGCTGCGCCAGGTGCCGCCCGTGCCCGGCGATCCGGACCGCCTCGTGCAGGTGTTCACCAACCTGGTCGACAACGCGATCCGCTACACACCCGGCGGCGGTCGGGTGCGCCTGCGGCTGGAGCCACACGGCGCGAGCGCGGTCGACGTGCTCGTGGAAGACAACGGGCCCGGCCTGAGCGCCACCGAGCTTGGGCGCATCTTTGAGCGCTTCTACCAGGTCGACAAGTCGCGCACGCGGCGCGACGATTCGCGGGGCGCGGGGCTGGGTCTGGCGATCACGCGAGAGCTGGTCGAGGCGCACGGGGGGCGGATCGAGGTGCGCAGCCAGCCGGGGCTCGGGACCGCGTTCCTCGTGCGTCTGCCGACCGACGGCGCGGAGGGGCCGGGCGCGGCGCGCCGGCTCTAATTGATCAGGCGGCGACGACGCGTAGGCGCTCGATCAGCTCCTCGAGGATGATGGCCGTGGCGCCCCATACCTTGTGCGGGCCCAGGCGGAAGAACGGGACCACGACGTCCATCCCATAGAGGAACCACGTCTCCACCTCGCGGCGGGTCGGGTCCAGGAGTCCGTAGAGCGGGGCCTCGAGGATCTCGGCCACCTCGTCGGCGCTGGGCGTGAAGCGGGGCCTGCCGGCATGCCAGCCGACGAACGGGTGCACCTCGAAGTCCGAGACCGGGATGTAGATCGGGGAGAGCGTCCCCAACACCTGGATCGCCCCCGGCGGCACGCCGATCTCCTCTTTCGTCTCACGCAAGGCGGTCTCCACCAGCCTCTCGTCCCGATCCTGCTGACCGCCGGGGAAGGCGATCTGGCCGGCGTGGGCGTTCAGATCGTCGGGCCGCCGGATGAAAACCAGGTCGGGCCCGGCGGTGCCGGGATAGAGCAGCACGAGCACGGCACCCTGGCGGGCCTGGTCCGGCACGGTCACCGGGCGGCGGAGCGGGCGTGGCTCCGGGGCCATCCGCTGTTGGGCGCGCAGGGCGTCGAACCCGGACAGCGCCAGCGCCTGCCGGATCCGGGGCAGGGAGATCTCAGCCACGGCGAACGGCGCGGCGCGGGTGCCGGCGAGGCGGGGCGGTGAATTGGGTCAGGCGGGGAAGGGAGGCCGGATCAGGAGGGGCGGCCCTGGAACCGATAGCCGATGCCGCGCTCGGACGTGATGTACTGGAAGGCCTCGTCGGTGTCGCGGATCTTCTTCCGCAAGCGGTGGATGTGGACGCGCAGACGGTCTTCGTAGGCTTCATCGGCGGGCCAGAGCCGGCGCAGCAGAAAGTCGGTGGTCACCGTGCGCCCGGCGTTCTGGATGAGGATGTATAGTAGCTTCGTTTCGATGGGTGTCAACGAGACCGTCTCTTCATCCTTGATAGCCACGCGCCCGTGGAAATCGATGCGCAGCGTGCCGTCGACACGGGTGAAACGCTCGTTGACATAACCAAAGTCGCCGATGCGGCTGAGTACACGGCGGACGCGGGCCACGAGCTCGCCCGGATTAAACGGCTTCGTCACATAGTCGTCGGCGAATTCGCTGATGGCGGCGATCACCGTCCGCGTCTGGCTCTCGGCCGTGAGCATGATGATGGGCACGTCGCTGAAGTTCCGCACCTGGCGGGCGAACTCGAAGCCGTCCATGTAAGGCATGTGGATGTCCACCAGGGCCAGATGGGGCAGCCCGCTGCGCTCCATCTGCTCAAGCGCATCGGCGCCGCCGGTGGCCGTCAGGACCCCGAAGCCGGCGCGCTCCAGCGCGCGCTGGACAAGCGTCAACGTGTCCACGTTGTCGTCGACCACCAGAATTCGATGTTGGCTGGGCGCGTTGTCCATAAGTGATGCTCTGTGTTCGGCGGGCGCCCGGGCGATGAGACACAACGCCCGGCTTTCCGTTCGTCCCTGTGTTCTCATTTTTAGTTATACACTAAAGGCAGGGGATCATAAATCTCTCTGAAGTACTATGACCGGTACCCGAGCAAACACTAACGTAGGACAAAGGAACCCCCGGCCCGCGAACTACACGGGGGCGGCCAATGCGGGTATGATTCAGGTTCGGCCTGCCGACAGGGCCGGCAGAGCGACCCGGAGCGTTTATGTACGATCGCGAATCTAGTCTGTTAGGAATGGAAGCGGCCCGCCCCCGGAGCGTGAGGCCGACGCTGCACCGCTTCTGGCGCTACTTCCGGCGCTACAAGGCTGCCCTGACAACGGTCGTCGTCCTCATTGTCATCGGCACGTATCTCCAGACCCTCATCCCGGACCTGATCGGCCAGGCGGTCGACTGTTACCTGAGTCCGGCCTCTTCCGCGTCCGCCGACCCCGCTGCCTTCGCCAACTGCTGGTATACGACGCCCAATCCCGAGGCGCCGCCCGCCGCCACCGTGCGCGGCCTTGGCGGCCTTGTACTCCTCATCGCCAGTCTCTATGGCGCCAACGCCATCGGCAGTGGGGTTCTGTTCTACCTGATGAGCCGCACCGGCTTCAGCGTGCTCCGCGACCTGCGTCGGGAGATCTTCGCCCACGTCAACCGCCTCTCGCTGGGCTACTTCACCCGCCACGAGGCGGGCGACGTCATGAGCCGGATCACGAACGACATGGACACTATTCAGCAAGTGATCGGGTTTGGCGTCGTCAGCGTGCTCCAGGGCTCGTTGCTCATCCTCTTCATCGTCGTCACGATGTTCGTGAAAAACGCGCCCTACGCCGTCGTCAGCCTTCTCACGCTGCCGCTCATGTTCGTGCTCACACGCTGGTTTTCCGGCCAGGCCCGCCAGGCCTTCCGGCGCGCCCGCCTGGAGATTGGGGCGGTCAACGCCGACCTCCAGGAGAGCATTGCCAACGTGCGCGAGGTGCAGGCGTTCAGCCGCGAGGAAGAGAACATCGAGCAGTTCATGGCCCAAAACGCGGCCAATCGGGATGCCAACATCCGGGCCCAGACCTTCACCAGCGCGCTGGGGCCGGCGCTCGAGGCGCTCAGCTACGTGAGCCTGGCCCTCGTCGCCGGGGTCGGCGGTTACTTCATCCTGAGCGACCAGAACCTGCTGGGCACGACCATCTCGCTGGGGCTCGTGGTGACCTTTATCGGCTACACTCAGCAGTTCAACCGGCCGGTGCAGCAGATCTCAGTGCTCTGGGCCAACGTGCAGAGCGCCATCGCCGGCGGCGAGCGGATCTTTGATTTGATCGACGAGGCGCCGGACCTGAGCGATCGTCCCGATGCGCGGTTGATGCCGCCGCTGCGGGGCCACGTACGCTTCGAGGGCGTCTGGGCCGCTTATAACCCGGGCGAGCCGGTGCTGCGGGGGATCGACCTGGAGGCCCAACCGGGCGAGACGGTGGCCATCGTCGGGCCGACCGGTGCCGGCAAGACCACGATCATCAACCTCATTCCCCGCTTCTACGACGTCACGAAGGGCCGCGTCGTCGTCGACGGCTTGGACGTGCGGGACGTGCAGCGACGCACGCTCCGCGAGCAGATCGGCATGGTGCTGCAAGACACCTTTCTTTTCAGCGCCAGCGTGCGCGACAACATCCGCTATGGCCGGCCCGAGGCGACCGACGCGGAGGTCGTGGCCGCGGCCCAGCTGGCCAGGGCGCACGACTTCATCTGCCAGCTGCCAGACGGCTACGAGACGGTGTTGGGGGAGCGCGGCGGCGGGCTCAGCCTGGGGCAACGCCAGCTCATCGCCATCGCTCGGGTGGCTCTGACCGATCCCCGCATCCTCATCCTCGACGAGGCGACCAGCAGCGTGGACACGCGCACCGAGCGTCAGATCCAGGCCGCGCTGGATCGCCTGCTCCGCGGGCGCACCAGCTTCGTCATCGCCCACCGGCTCAGCACCATTCGCAACGCCGATAAGGTGCTGGTACTCGACCAGGGCCAGATCGTGGAGCGAGGTACTCACGACAGCCTGCTGGCGGCCGAGGGATTCTACTACCGGCTGTATATGAGCCAGTTTCGCCGCCAGGCGGAAAGGGGGGCGGGGGATGGCGAGGAAGCCGCGGAGCTGTCCGTTGGCGACTGACGGCGGGCGCGGCGGCCTGCCGGCAGCCCCGGAGCGTCAGCCGGCGCGCTGCTGGCCGGCGTACCAGTTCCAGAAACGGGCGATGCCGTCCTGAAACGGGACGCGCGGGTCATAATCGAGCAGCGCCCTCGCTTTCGAGATGTCGGCCATGTTCTGGACGACGTCCGCGGCGGGGCGGGGCCGCGTGACCAGATTGGCCTTCCCCCCTGACAGTCGCTCGATCTCGGCGACGAACGCCTTCAACAGGACGGGCTCGCCCCGGCCAAGATTGATGACCTCATAGCCAAGCGGGCGATCGAGGGCGGCGGCCACGCCGGCGGTGATGTCGTCGACGTACGTCCAGTCCCGGTACATCTCCCCCCCGTCGTACAGCGGGATCTCCGTGCCGTGGGCGATGCTGTCCGCCAGCTTGTAGGCCATCATGTCCGGCCGGCCCCACGGACCGTAGACCGAGAAGAAGCGGATGGCGGTGAAGTTGAGGCCGAACAGGTGGTGGTAGCTGTGGCCCAGGATCTCGACGCCGCGCTTGGCCGCCGCGTAGGGTTGCAGGGGCCGGTCGCAAGGGTCGTCCTCCACGAACGGGACGCGGGCGGTGTTTCCATAGACCGAGGACGTGGAGGCGAAGACGAAGTTGTCGACGCCCAGCTCCCGGGCGGCGTCCATCAGGTGTTGGGAGCCGAAGTAGTCGACCTCGACGTACAGGGCGGGAAAGCGGACGGCATTGCGCACGCCGGCCAGCGCGGCCAGGTGGGCCACGGCGTCGAAGTTCTCGGCTTCGAAGATGTCGTAGAGCGTCTGCCGGTCCCGGATGTCGGCCTCGATCAGGCGGATGCCCGGGATGCCGCTCAGGCGCTCGGCGTTGCGATGCTTGATGTCGGCGCTGTAGACGATGCCGTTGAAGTTGTCGATGCCCACGACGTCATCGCCACGCACGGCGAGGCGGGTGGCCAGATGGCTGCCAATGAAGCCGGCGGCGCCGGTAACCAATACCTTCATGCGAGGCTGTCTCCTTCCTCGGCCGGGCGGATGTCCTGCACCACCAGTTGCAGGCTGCGCCGGCCGTTCCACTCGTTGACGCCGAGGGTGTAGGCGATGTCCAGGAGGCGGGGCAAACGGCCGGCCCATGGGCCCTGGCGGAAGGCGATGGCTCGCACCCCGTGCAGGCCCTCGCCCACCGTGAGCTGGAGATGGGCGCCGTCGCTGCCGACGGCGCGGTGCTCGAACACCTGCACCCGCCGGCTGACAAATATCGGCGCCTCGTTGGCCATACCGGTCGGCTCCAGCTGCGCCAGGTGGCCGTGCAGGGCCCAATCCACCTCACCAAGGGGGATCTCGGCGTCGACGGTGAGGCTGGGGCGGAGGTCGACGCCGTCCAGTCGCTCCTGGGCGATCGCGGTGATGGCCGAGACGAAGGCCGGCAAATACTCGTTGGCGATGGTCAGCCCGGCCGCGGCGGCGTGACCGCCGTGCCGCACCAGCAGGTCAGCCACCTGGTCCAATGCCTCGGTGATGTGGAACTCCTCGATCGAGCGGCAGGAGCCGCGGCTCTCCGCCTCGCCCTTCTCGATGACGATGGCGGGACGGTAATACTTCTCCTGAAGCCGGCTGGCGACCAGGCCGACCACGCCGGCGACGAACGCCTCGTCCGCGGCGATCAGGATCGGGGCGCCGGGCTCGATCAGCCCTTCAGCCTGCTGGCTGAGCCGGCCCGTCAGCTGCCGACGCTGCTGGTTGAGGCTCTGCAGCTCGGCCGCATAGCGCGAGGCCATGAGTTCGTTGTCGGTCGCCAGCAGGCGGGCGGCGCTGTAGGCGTGAGCCAGCCGGCCGGCGGCGTTTAGGCGTGGCCCCAGCACGAAGCCGATCGTCTCGGCCGTCATGCTGCCGGGCCGGACGCCGGCCACCCGGGCCAGGGCGGCCACGCCGGGCCGGCGGGCTTCGTTGAGCACGGCCAGCCCTTCCCGCACGAGGAGCCGATTCTCCCCCCGCAGCGGCGCCAGGTCGGCCACCGTGCCCAGGGCCACCAGGTCGAGGAGCGCGTCCTCGTCGAACGCCGCCCGTGCCGGCAGCACCTGACGCAGCGCCTGGGCCAGCTTGAAGGCGATGCCCACACCCGCCAGCGCCCGCTCCGGATAGGCAGACTCGGGCCGCCGCGGGTTGACGATGGCCTGCGCCGGCGGCAGGCGGGCGCCCAGGCTGTGATGATCAGTGATGATCATGTCCAGCCCCAATGCCTGGGCGTGCTCAACCTCCAGGATCGAGCGCACGCCGCAGTCGACGCTGATGACGAGACCCGCTCCCTGCTCGCGCAGCCGGGTGAGGGCGTCGCAATTGAGGCCATATCCCTCGTCGACCCGATCCGGGATGTACGGGATGACCTGCCGCCGGTCCAACCCCAGGCCGCGCAAGGCCTCGGTCAGCAAGACCGTGCTGGTGACGCCGTCCGCGTCGAAGTCGCCGTAGACGACGATTTGCTCGTCGGCCTCGATCGCCGCGCGCACCCGATCGACGGCCCGCTCCATGTCCGGCAGCAGGAACGGGTCGCGGCTCTCCAGGTAGTGGCCTTCGAGGAAGGCCTGCATGTGCGCCTCGTCGGTGATACCCCGATTGTGCAGCACCTGCAGGAGCACCGGGTGGACGTGGGGAAAGGCGCGGCGCAGGGCTGCCGGCAGCGCCGGGCTCGGCCGCCAGCGATAGTCGGTCACCTCGTCGGGTCGGCTCATGGCGCGGATGGTAACACGGTTGGGGGGGAACGTAAACCAACGGCGGGCGATGGGTGACATTTGTCACGTGGCCGCGCCCGCGCCGCCACGCCCCCCGACCAGTCGCCGGCGTTGACAGATGTACATATTTTGTCTATACTATGTCCAGATTAGAAGCGAGAGGCGGTCAAGGAGAGAAACGCGATGAGCAGTCGACGCCTGATGTCCATCATGATGGCTCTGGTCCTGTCGCTGGTGGCGGCGCTGCCGGCAGCGGCCCACGTCCCCTATAT
>JBFGLK010000134.1:0-7559 GCA_041576195.1 Promineifilaceae bacterium (SeqCode) | reverse complement strand
GGCGTGACCCGCTTCGCCACCCCCGCGGTCTTGCTGCCGGCAAAGCAGCTGACCGGCCGCGTCGGGACGGCCCGGGCCCACCTCTACGCCTGCTTCCACAGCAGCCGGGCCACCATCGCCCCAGATGGCCGGCGGCAAGCGCCGCCGATCGCCCGTCAAACGCTGAGCCGCCTCACCCGCCTCAGCCGCCATACCCAACGCCGATATGAAGCCGTCGCCGGCGTCCGCCGGCAAGCCAACATCGCGGTCGGCGCCCCCCTGACCGCGAGCGAAGCGCAAGCGCGTGCCGGCAAGCACGGCCACGCCCAGTTCCGCTTCCTCGACCGCCGCGGCCTCCAGGGCCCGGTGGGCCAGGCCTATGTCGCCTGGCAGCTGCCCAACAGCTACCTGGGGCCCCACGCGCGGAGCGCCCGGCGGCAGCGACGACGGCTCAATCGGCAACTTGCAGACCTGTTACAACAAGGGATGACGGGGAACGACAAGCGACCGCCAGCCGAGCCAGTCCCGCGCCGCCCGCAGCGTTTCTTTCGCGATGGCCGCCAGGCCGCCACAGGCTTTAACCGGCGCCCCGACCGTGACGCCTACTGGCCTCAACAACGCCCGATGCGCGCCGGCCGACTATGGCGCGTGCTACCCGGCGACGCCACCGGTGGGCCGGCGCGGCAATGACTGCACCCCATTACAAAGGGAGTTTTCAACCCCTGTCCTGACAGGTTTGCCCAGAGGACAGCGATCTTCTGGGCGTCGCCACCGGAGAAGTGATAAACGATTTTTTTACGAGTTACTCATAACTCCCCTCGCAAAACCCGCAATTCGGCTGGCGACCGAATTCCTGCCCCTCCGTCAGCTTGCGGCCCTGCGCTGGTCCCCCAAGCCAGATCGGCGGGTGCCGGGCCTTCCAGGGGGCAAATTCTCGGCCTGCGCGGGCGTTCGGGTCAGTGCCGCCGAAAGAAATCGATCACCCGGTCCTGTAACAAGGCGTCGGCCGCGCCGCGGAACGTATGCGGCTGCCTTTCATAGCGAAAGCACTCGACCGGATGCGCCCGCGCTTGCAGGCGGGCGCACAGGTCGTCCGACCACGCTGGCGGCACGACGGTGTCCGCGGTTCCATGGTGGATGCCGACGGGCGCCTGCAGTTGCTCCAGGTGATAGATCGGCGAGATCGCGCGGAGCGCCGTGAGGGGCGCCTCCCGCTCAAACGCCCCGGCGCGCCCTCCCGCCCACTCCTGGATGCGCGCGAAGTTCTGCGCCTCGTCGCCGCTCATGGCCGCGTACAGGGCCAGGGCCCGAATCGCCTCAGGCCAGACAATCGCCACCCGCAGGGCGATCCCCCCCCCCATGCTGTGTCCCAACAGGTGAATGTAGTTGCCGTCGGCCCGGCGCAGCACCCCGGTCGGATCCTCACTCTGCGCCCGGATGATGGCGATCAGGTTGAGGACGTCCACCGCGTAGCCAACGCGGAATGGATTGTCCCCGGCGTCGGACGGCGGGTAATTGCGATAGTTAGGGTGAAAGACCATGTACCCGGCGCGGGCCAGCGCGTCAGCGTAGCGGGTGGTGTAGTCCACCACGTCGTAATCGGCAGGCTCGATGAAGCCGTGCAGGACGATGGCCACGGGAAAACGCTCTCCCTCATGGGGCACGTTCATGAAGCCGAAAAGGGACAGCCCGTCGCTGGGGTAGCGAATGAGATAGCGGGCGAAGTCGTCGTTTTGCTCCAGCCGCTCCTCGATGCGCAAGAGCCCGCCACCATACGCGCGCTCTGCCAACGCGGCAACCGACAGCGCCGCGTACGGATCCGGCGTCGGCGCTGTCGTGACTGGCGTCGACGCTGGGGGCGTCGCGCTCGGCAGGCGAGTGGGCGGCCGCGTGGCCAACATCGCCGACCGGGCCCGGCCGGTCGGCGATGCCGTTGGCGTAGCAGTCGGCGGGCCCGGGGTGGGCGCCCCCTCAGCTGGGGGACTGAGCAGAGGAAGCCCGGCCGCTGGCGCCAGCGTGGGCAGAGGCGCCGGGCCCGGTCGGCCCGGGATCAGGCCGGCGCAACTGGCCATTAGCAGGCTGGCCACCCCGATCCATGCCCACCGCACCCACGCGTTCCGCCAGCCCGCGCCTGCCATCGTCGAGAAGAGACCGGCCCTAAAAGGGGGCGTCGCCCACCAGGCGCTGATGCCAGTCGGTGAGAAAGGCCATCGCCTCCCCAAACCGGCCTGCCGGCAGGAGCTTGTAGCTGGTGATGCCAAACCGGCGGTAAAGCTCTCCGTAGACCCCGCCGTACTCGTTCCGCCCGGTGCGCTTGCCCAGCACCATGGCGATCGCCTTCACCGCCTGGCTGATCTGGCTGGCCTCGGCCTCGGTCACGTGGCGCTCCTCCGTGCCAATCCGGGCCTCCAGCTGCTCGATGCGCTGCTCGTGCCGCCCCAGCTGACTCTCCAGCAAGAGTTGCTGGCGCGCCAGCTGGGCCACGGCCAGGGCCATGCGGTAGGCCTGGGCGGCCGGCGTGTCGGCCCGCAGCAGCGTGTCCAACGCCGGCTCCGCCGTGAGGCGCCCCTCGCGAAATGCCTCAGCCAGGGCTCGATAGCACTCCCGCTGGTAGCGCACGAGTCGTTCGCGCAGTTCCGGCTTGACGCGATTGGCATTGATGCCAAAGAGAAAGCCGCTGACGAAGTCCAGTGGCAAGCAGAGCATATCGCGCCGCTGGTCTGGCTGACCCTGCGTGGCCGTAACGACCACGCAGGTGGCCTGCTCTTGCACCAGCACCGGATCCCGGTTGATGCGCCGCCGCTGCGCCGACCAGTCCACCTCCAGCAGGTCGCACAGCGGGCGCACAGGGACATAGACCTGGCCGTCGTTGGTGCGCACAGCCGTGATCTCGTCGCCATAGAAGACGACATCCCGCTGCTCGACAGGCACCAGGGCGCGGTCGCCGGCGCTCATGGGCGGCCCTCGGCGTCTGCCGACAGCGCATCCGGCAGCGCGGCGCCGATCAGGTGATGCAGCTCCGCCAGCTGCGCGGCCAGGCGCGGATCCCGCTCGACCGCCGCGGTCAACGCCTCCCAGCCCGCCGCGTCGATCTGCTGCAACAAGCGCAACGTGCCGCGCACCCGAGCCCGGACCTGCCGCAGGCTGACCGAAGCCGCCTCGGTGGCGGCCGCCGGGGCCGGCCCCGGGCCGGCCCCGGCGCGCTGCAGACGTCGGGCCAGCTCCGCCGCACTCGCCGTCAGGTTGCGCCCCTCATCTTCCGCCTGCCAGGCGATGATCTGCCGCAACGCCTGCTCCTGCAGCCCCGGCTCCCGGGCCAACAGGGTGGCGATGGGGCGCAACAGACGCTCAGGCAGCCGGTGTTGCTCGACCAGCGCCAGGGCGGGTGGGCTCAGATCCAAGACCCTGAGGATGCGATGCCGGTGCTGGCGGCTGATGCCCAGCGCCCCCTCGACCGCGCTCCAGGGCACCAGTGGCTCCGCCTCCGCCGTCGCGTCGCCCGGCGAATCGGGTAGATCGGACAGCTCACGCCGCAGCGCCCAGAGGCCGTTCGCTCGATCCAGGACGGACATCTCCGCCCGGTGCCAGTTCTCAGCCAGCTGCTGAGAGCGCACGCGCGTGCCCGGCGGCACGACCGAGACCCGGATCTGCGTGGCGTCGATCCAGCCCGCGCCGTCGGGGATGCGGCGCCCTTCCTGCGCCAGCAGCACATGAGCCCACCAGCGGCGTTCGCCGGTCACCAGCCGGTACCGGACGCCGCTGGGCCCGTCCGCCACTTCGCGGGCGGTCACCGGGTTGATCAACCCCTGCTGGGCGATGCTCTCGGCCAGCTGCCGCACCTCGGCGAACTGGTCGGCCAGGAACGGGACGGCGTCGGGCGCCTCGGCCCGCGCCCGCCACGCCGCCAATACGGCGGTCGGAGGCGTCCCTGAGGCCAAGGCCTCAGCCAGATCGGCCGGAAGTAAGCGCCGCGGTTGCCAGGGATCCGGCAACAACGTCTCAATATGGCGCAGCGCGCTGTGGGGCGTCTCCTGCTCGTCGGGCGTCGGCGCGGCGCCAGCGTGCGTGCCGTACGGATCGATCCGCCGAAAGTCGAATGCGTCGCCTAACCCGGTGCGCCTGCTACGCTTGGTCACGTTCCATCAACTCCTTCACGACCGCCTCATAGGCCAGGGCCGCCGAGCTGGTTCCCGCCGTCAGGTAAATGTCCTCTTCGAAGGCGTTGGCCTCGCCCACCGCCACCCGGCGGGGAATCGCCGGCAAAAGCAGGGCGCCGTAGAGCTCCTGTAGGGCCGCCAGCGTGTCCCGGCTGAGATTGGTCCGATCCTGCATGGTCGGCAGGACGCCGCTCAGGCGCAACCGGGGATTGCCCTCCCGGACCATCTGGATTGTCTCGTTGAGCAGCGCCAGCCCGGTCAACGGGAAGTAGCCGGGATCGACCGGGATGACGACCTCCGTGGCGAAGGACAGGGCATTGAGGGTGAGCATGCCCAGCGACGCCGGGCAGTCGATCACAATCAGGTCGTAATGGCTGACGACCGCGGCCATCACCTTCTTCAGGCGCAGCTCGCGCTGATAGGCGCTGATCAGCTCCGCCTCGATGCGCACGAGCTCCAGGTGCGCGGGGACCACGTCGATTCGCGCCGCCGGCAGACGCTCCGTGGCCGCCAGCTCGATCGCCTGCACAACGTCGGCGAAGGCGGCGCGCTCAGCCAGCAGCTCGTAGACCGTCTCCACCTCCGTCCGACGCGGCCCCGTGGCGAACGCCAGACCCAGCATGACGGCCGTGGTGTTCGCCTGAGCATCTAGATCGACGAGAAGCACCCGCGCCCCCGATTCCGCCGCCCCGTTGGCGCCCAGCCGGCTCAGGCGAGCCCAGCCGCAGGCGATGTTGATGCTGCTGGTCGTCTTGCCGGAGCCGCCCTTCTGGTTAACCAGGGCCATGATGCGTGTCATGCGGACCTCCATCCGGCCGCATCTTAGAGCAAAGGCCCATGGCCGTCAACACGACAGATGTAGGGAACTGGGTCGCCATCCGCCCCCACCGGCGCCGTCACCCATGGGTGACACGCCGAGGCGCCTTCCGGTCGCCTGGTCACTATGTCGCCGCATGGCACTGCGCTGGCTGTCACCCGGATAAGCGCCCTAGCCGTGCTCGCGGTCGCTCCGCACGTCCCACCCCGGCCGGGCTCCGTCCTTCGCTGTCTGGCGGTCGGGGCGACCGCCGCCGTCACCCATGGGTGACACGCCGAGGCGTCTTCTGGTCGCGTGGTCACGATGTCGCTGCCAGGCACTGCGCTGGCTGTCGCCCGGATGATTGCCCCAGCCGCGCGCGCGGTCACCCCGCACGCCGCAATCCCCTATCCGCCACTCGACCGCTCCCTCGCCCTATGCTACCATCCGCCGGGGTGGGGCGGTCCATGGAGGCGACCGATGCGCGTACACACACTGGATCTGCAATTTCAGGGGGTGCCCCAGGTCATCGCCGCGTACCTCGTGGAGGGGCCGGCGGGGGCGGTGTTGGTCGAGACGGGGCCTGGGGCGACGTTGCCCGTCCTGCGGGACCAGCTGCGGCGGCATGGTTTGGCGCCACCGGATCTGGCGGCGGTGCTGGTCACCCATATTCACCTGGACCATGCGGGCGCGGCCGGCTGGTTCGCCCGCCAGGGGGTGCCGATCTACGTGCACGCCGCCGGGGCGCCGCACCTGATCGACCCGGGGCGGCTGCTGGCGAGCGCCGGGCGGATCTACGGCGACCAGATGGACGCGCTCTGGGGGGAGATGCTGCCGGCACCGTCGGAGCGCGTGATCGCCGTCGACGACGGTCAGACGATCGCCGTCGCCGGCCTCGTCTTCACCGCCCTGGACACGCCGGGGCACGCCGGCCACCATCACGCGCTGCAGGTAGGCGATCTGGCCTTTACGGGCGACATCGCCGGCGTGCGTCTGCCGGGCAGCGCCTGGGTCGACGTGCCGGCCCCGCCGCCCGAGTTCGACCTGGCCCGCTGGCAGCGGTCGCTCGACCGGCTACGGGCGGCCCGGCTGCGCGCGCTCTATCCCACGCACTTCGGCCTGGTGACCGCGGTGGAGCCCCATCTGGCCCTCATGAGCGCCACGCTGGAGGCGATCGCCGCCTTCGTGCGCGTCCGCCTGGAAGACGGCCTGTCGCGCGAGGCGCTGGTGCAGGCGTACGTCGCCTGGCTCCGCGACGCGGCCACCGGCCACGGGATCGCGCCAGCGACCTTTGAGCAGTACGCCACGGCCAATCCCCCCTACATGTCGGTGGACGGAATCGCGCGCTACTGGCGCAAGCAGGGGCGCCGGGCCGAAGACGAGCGCTCCCGGCCCGGCGGGCAATGACCCCGAGGCGCGCTCCCAGCCCCGCTGTTTCGCATAGCGCGCACCGCGACGAAGGCAGCCATCACGGCTCCGGCGGCGTGCCGCTCTGCGATTGATAGAACCACGCCAGCAACTGCTCCCGGGAAAACCGCCAGGTGCCCCCGATCTTCCGGCCGGGTAGGGTGCCCTCTTGCGCCAGCCTGTACACGGTTGACTCTGCCAGCTTCAAGAACGCCGCCACGTCCTTCACGGTCATGATGATGTCCGGCTCTTGAGGCGTCATTCCGCTCTCCTTGTGCCTCATGACGCGCTCCGACGGTGACCCGATCCCGCGCGCTGTCACTTCGACCCTCATAGTATAGGCCCGATCCGCCCGCCCCGATCTGCCGCTTTTCGCCAAACTCTGGGCCTTTGCCGCGGATTCTCGCGCCTCGCCCGAGCCGGCAGCCGCGGAACCATGCTCCGAACGGCGGCTCAACGCCTCGTTCTCCCATGTTCTCTCTGGTGAGGCGTCCGCCCCCCGCCTGCCGTCACTTGACATATCCTGTGCCCACGCTAGACTTGGGGCGTTCCAGGAGGACGATCCCGCATGAGCCCATTTCGCTTCGAAGTCTGGCCCTCAGCGCAGCGACAGATCCTGCAATACTTCGGTGCCAGCCCGGAGCGCTACGCCCAGTTCGGCCTGCCCGGGCACGACGGCGTGGATATCGAAGCGGCGGATGGCAGCCAGATCCGGTGCGTGGCGCCGGGACGGGTGCGCCGCGTCCACGCCAACCCGACCGGCCACAACTACGGCATCCACGTGCGGGTGACGCACCCCGACGGCTACCAGACCATCTACGGCCACCTACAGCAAGCCCTCGTGCGCGAAGGCCAGCTCCTGGATGCCGGCACCGTGCTCGGCCTCGCCGGCAGCACCGGCAATAGCTTCACCCCCCACCTCCACCTCGGCCTCAAGAAAGCGGGCGCCAGACAGGGGGGGTGGCCGCAGCACCTGATCGACCCCATGCCCTTCCTGCTCCCGCTGCTCGGCTGGCGCGAGCCGGACGGGCCGTTCGTCGAGGGCTGGGTGCGCACAAGCGCCCTCTTCCTCAGCGGGAACCTGGCCCAGGTCAGCGCCGGCGGCGCCCAGCTGCGCCTCAGCCCCGCGCAGAGCGCCCTCATCCCCGCCGGCACCTTCCTCCTCGTCATCAGCCCGGACACCCGCCAGACCCCGGACTTCGTCCGCGTCCTCGTGCCCT
>JBFGLK010000133.1:0-7562 GCA_041576195.1 Promineifilaceae bacterium (SeqCode) | reverse complement strand
CGCCGCGGCCAGGAGCGCCCGGCTGTTGGTCACGGGCACGAGCACGTCGGCGTCGCCATGGACGAGAAGCAGCGGCCGCGGCGCCAGGTCGTCGACGTCGTCGATCGGCCGCACCTCCTGGATTCTCAGGCCCGCCTCCCGCTCGCCAAACCAGACCACGAGCGGGGCGAACGGGAACGGGGGCAGCCCCGTCAGGATGCGCACGCCCTCGGCGATGTTGTCCTCCAGGCTCGTGTAGCTACTCTGGGCCACGACGGCGTCGATCTCCGGCAGGCGGGCCGCGGCCCGGATCACAGTGGCGCCCCCCATCGAGTGGCCGACCAGGCCGATCCGGTCCGGGTTGACGCCCGGTTGAGCCAGCAGGAAGCCAAGGGCGGCGGCCACGTCGTCCACCTCCGCGAGGCCCAGAGTCGTCAGGTCGCCCTCGCTCTCGCCATGATTGCGCAGATCCAGGAGCAGGGCGCCGTAGCCGCGCTGGACCAGCCAGGCGGCCTGACCCAGCAGATTGTCCCGATTGCCGCCCAGGCCGTGGACAAAGATGACGGCCGCGCCGTCCGTCTCCGCGCCTGGGGGAGCGTACCAGGCGACGAGCTGTTGCCCGGCGCCGTTGGGGAAGGTGACCGTTTCGTAATCGGTAATGCCGACGTCTTCCGGTCGCTCGTCGGGCAGCGAGCGCGCCGGGTGGACCAGGTTGTAGGCGTTGTCGCGGGCCGTCCAGGCCATGCCGGCAGCCCCCAGCAGCAGGGTGAGCAGAAGGAAGGCGATTAGGAGGCGTCGAATCACGGGGCGCTGTCTCCTGGCTTGAATTGCTGTGTTAGATCAATTGCTGGACGAGGGCGTCAGGCTCGGTCACCGGCAGCTGGCAGACGAAGCGCCGGCAAACATAGGCGGCGGGCCGGCCGTCAACCGGCCGCCGCTCGGCCAGCAGCGGGATGTCGGTCTCCGCCCCGGGCGGGCGCAAGCCGAGCACCAGGTGCGGCCGGAACGGTTGGCGCACCGCGTCGAGTAGGGCGCGCGTGCCGGGGTCGTCCGGCGCGCCGGCGATGGCCACTTCCGGGGGGGCGGCCAGGGCGAAAGCCGCCGCGCAAAGCCAGTGGGCAAAGCCGGTCGGATAGCGGGCCATCGCCGGGACCATGGCCGCCAGCGCCGGCAGTGCAACGTCCCCAAAGCGACCCTCCCCGGTGTACAGTGCCAGGCGCTGGAGGACATTGACGGCCATGGCGTTGCCGCTCGGCAGCGCGTTGTCCTGTACCTCTTTGGGGCGCTGGATCAGGGTCTCGTGGTCGTCGGCGGTGTCGTAGAAGCCGCCCTCCTCCGGGTCGCGGAAGTGGGTCAGCACCAGGTCGATCAGTTCATGGGCCCAGGAAAACCACTGCTCGTCGAAGGTGGCCTGGTAGAGGGCCAGGAGCCCGTCAGCCAGAAAGGCGTAATCCTCCAGGTAGGCCCGATAACGCGCCGTCCCGCCGTCTCGCCACGTGCGCCAGAGCCGGCCGTCGCGGTCGCGCAATCGCTGACGAAGGAAGCGAGCATTGCCCTCGGCCACCTGAAGATAGTCGGGCCGGTCCAGCACCGCGCCGGCTTCGGCGTAGGCCGCCAGCATAAGGCCGTTCCAGGCGGTGAGCACCTTGTCGTCCAGGCCGGGCCAGACTCGCCCGGCGCGCAGGGTGTAGAGCCGGCGCCGGGCCTCGCCGAGCCGCGCCTCTGCCTCAGCCAGGCTCAGGCCCAGCCCCCCGGCGGCCTCCTCGAGCGTCCGCGGCACGTGGAGGATGTTCTTGCCCTCCCAGTTGCCACGCTCGCTGACCCCGTAGTAGCGCATGAATAGCGTGGCGTCCGCCCCAAGGGCCTCGCGGATCTCGGCCGGGCGCCAGACGTAGAAGCGCCCCTCCTCGCCCTCGCTGTCCGCGTCCAGGCTACTGAAAAAGCCGCCCTCGTCATGACGCAACTCGCGGGTGACGAAGTCCAGCGTCTCGACGACCACGCGCCGGTAGAGGGGCCGGCCGGTGACCTGGTAGGCGTGCAGATAGACTCGGGCGAGGAGGGCGTTGTCGTAAAGCATCTTCTCGAAATGGGGCACCAGCCAGCGTTCGTCCGTACTGTAGCGGGCGAAGCCGCCGCCGATCTGGTCGTAGATGCCGCCCCAGGCCATCCGCTCGAGCGTGCGCTCGGCCATGGCGAGCGCCGTCCCGGCGTCGCTGCGGAGCGACGCGCGCAGGAGGAACTCAAGTGTCATTGGCTGTGGGAATTTGGGGGCGCCGCCAAAGCCGCCCCACTGAGCGTCATGGGCCTCCTCGAGCTGGCGCACCGCCTGATCCAACAGCTCGGCGCGGAGGGCGTCGGGCGGGCCGTCGAGGCTGAGCTGTCGCTGCAGGTGACCGGCGAGATCCTGGGCCGAGCTCTCGATTTCCGCCCGCCGGTGGCGCCAGGCGTCGGCGACCGACTCAAGGACCTGCCGGAATGCCGGCATGCCGAAGCGCGGCGTCGGCGGGAAATAGGTGCCACCGAAAAACGGCTCGCCCGCCGGCGTGAGAAAGACCGTCATCGGCCAACCGCCGCTGCGCGTCATGGCCACCACCGCCTGCATGTAGATGCCGTCCAGATCAGGCCGCTCTTCCCGATCGACCTTGATGTTCACGAAGTGGCGGTTCATGATGGCCGCCGTCTCGTCGTCCTCGAATGACTCGTGGGCCATCACGTGGCACCAGTGGCAGGCGGCGTAGCCAATGCTGAGCAGAATGGGTTTTTCCTCGGCCCGCGCTCGCTCTAGCGCCTCTTCCCCCCATGGATACCACTCCACGGGATTCTCGGCGTGCTGCAACAGATAGGGGCTCGTCTCATCGGCGAGTCGGTTGGGCATGAGGATGCTCCTCGAAGCGGATCAGGCAGCTATAGCGTCAGGTCGGCGGCTGCGCACGCCGCGGGATCCGACCGGACCGGTCAGTCGTCGCGCAGCCCCGCGCGCAAGGCGCGCACGAAGTGGGCGGCCGCCTCTGGCTTGTCTGTCGCCCGGTCGACGGCGTCGATCAGGGCGCTGCCGACGATGACGCCGTCCGCATAGCGCCCGATCTCCCCGGCCTGTGCCGGCGTGCTCACGCCGAAGCCAACGGCGATCGGCGTGGCCGTCTGGGCTCGAACCCGGCGGACGAACGTCTCGAGCGTGCTGGACACCGCAGCGCGGGCGCCGGTGATGCCGGTGACGGCCACCATGTAGATGAAGCCGCGCGCGCGGGCCACCACCTGGCGCACCCGCTCCGGACTGCTGGTCGGGGCGAGGAAGTGGACCAGGACGAGATCGGCGTCCGCCGCGGCTCGCGCCAGGCTGTCGGCCTCTTCCGGGGGGAGATCCGGCACGATCAGCCCGTCAACACCCGCCCGGGCGGCGTCGCGGGTGTAGGCCGCCTCGCCATAGGCCAGGATCGGGTTGTAGTAGCCGAGCAAGAGGATCGGCAGGTCGATGCCGTGGCCGCGCAATTCGGCCACCTGTGCCAGGCAGTCCCGGCTGGTCGTGCCCCTGTCCAGGGCGACCTGGGTGCTGTGCTGGATGGTCGGCCCGTCGGCCAGGGGGTCGCTGAACGGGACGCCCAGTTCAAGCAAGTCGCTGTGGGGGGCGACAGCCGCCACGATCGCCAGCGCGGTCTCTCGATCGGGATAGCCCAGCGTGAAGTAGGGCATGAGCGCCGCCCGTCCCTCGCGCCGGCTGCGGGCGAAGGCGGCGGCGATGCGACCCTCGGCCCCGCCGGTCGCCCCGGCGCCCGAATCGCGGCCCGGCGCCGGGGCATCGGCCATCGTCGCCATCAGGCCAGGACCATTCCGGGGCTGACGTCGACGTCCAGCGGGTCTTGGAAGCCGGCGAGCAGGCGCCGGTGGGCGGCTGCGCCGATCATGGCCGCGTTGTCAGTGCACAGCCACGCGGGCGGGAACCGCACCGGCACGCCGGCGCGTGCCGACAGCTCGCGGCGCAGGGCGCTATTGGCCGAGACGCCGCCGGTGAGGTGGATGGCCGTCACCGGGTAGGCGGCGGCGGCGGCGAGCGTCTTGCGCACGAGCACGTCGACGACGGCCGCCTGGAAACTGGCCGCCAGATCCGCCACCGGCAGGCGATCGGCGTCATATTTGCGCGTGGCTCGGAGCACGGCCGTCTTCAGGCCACTGAAACTGAAGTCAAAGGAGTCGTCGAGCAGGGCCCGCGGGAAGCGGAACGCCGTCGAGCTGCCGCGCGCCGCTGCCTCGTCGATGTGGGGGCCGCCGGGAAACGGCAATCCCAGGAGCCGGCCGACCTTGTCAAACGCTTCACCGGCCGCGTCGTCCAGCGTGCCGCCCAGGTGCCGGTATTGGCCGTGGCCGGTCATCAGGAAGAGCTCGGTGTGCCCGCCGCTGACCACGAGGTTGAGCAGGGGAAAGGCGATCTCGGGGGCGTGCTCGGTAAGCCAGAGCGAGTAAATGTGGCCTTCGATGTGGTTGATGCCCAGGAGCGGTTTACGCCGGGCCAGCGCCAGGCCTTTGGCCACGTTCATCCCCACGAGCAGGGAGCCGACCAACCCGGGGCCGCGGGTGACCGCGATGCAGTCCACGTCGTCGAAGCCCAGATGGGCCTCATTCATGGCCTGCTCGATGACCGGGTAGATCGCTTCGATATGCTGGCGCGAAGCGACTTCGGGGAACACGCCGCCAAACTGGGCGTGGAGATCGATCTGGCTGGCCACGACGTTACTCAGGATCGCGGTGCCGTTTTCCACGACGGCGGCGGCGGTTTCGTCGCAAGAGGTTTCGATGGCCAGGATGCGGCTGCGGGGCTCGTCCATGGGCTTACCCTTAGGAGTGGGGGGCGCAGGCGCTGGCGATGGCCGCCAGCAGGTCGTCGACCTGTGCCGGCAGCACCGTGCGCGGGTCGACGACGACTACGTCGTTCTGGATGCGGGCGATGACGGGTGGCATGTGGGACCGCAGGCGAGCGGCCAGATCGTCCGGGCCCGGTGCGTCCAGGGCCAGCAGGTAGGTCGGCAGGGTCGCCCCCGGCAGGCTGCCGCCGCCGACGGTGGACTCGCCGGGGATGATCCGTGCCGGCACGCCGGCCTCGGCGAGGCGTTCGGCCCAGTTCTGGGCCGTCTCGGCCAGCGTCGCTGCCGGCAGAGCCATCATGCGCCACAGGGGCAGCTCGCGAATCACGTCGCCCGTCAGATAGCTGGTCAGCGTGGCCGCGAGCGCCGCCAGGCACAGCTTGTCCGGTCGCACAGCTCGGGCCAGCGGATGGCGCGCGCAGCGCTCGATCAGCGCCGCCCGGCCGCATAGCAAGCCCGCCTGCGGGCCGGACAATAGCTTGTCCCCGCTGAAGGCCACCAGGTCGACGCCCTGGGCCAGCGCGTCCTGCACCAGCGGCTCCTGTGCCAGGCCGAAGGGCGTGGTGTCCAGCAACGCCCCGCTGCCCTGGTCGAAGAGGAGCGGCAGGTCGTGACGCCCCGCCAGCCCCGCCAGCTCGGCCAGCGATGGCTCCGCGGTGAAGCCGACGATCTTATAGTTGGAATGGTGCGCCACCAGGATGGCGGCCGTCTCCGGGCCAATGGCCCGCTCATAGTCGGCCAGGTGGGTGCGGTTGGTGGTGCCGACCTCCACCAGGCGGCAGCCCGACTGGGCCATGACCTCGGGCACGCGAAAGCCGCCGCCGATCTCCACGAGCTGGCCGCGGCTGATGATGACCTCACGGCCGGCGCAGAGGGCGCTCAACATCAGCAGGACCGCCGCCGCGTTGTTGTTGACGACCAGGGCGGCTTCGGCCCCGGTCAGGCGCGTGAGCAGGTGGGCGGCGTGCACGCTCCGCGAGCCGCGGGCGCCGGCGTCCAGATCGTACTCCAGCGTCGAATAGCCACTCCCGACGTCGGTGAGGGCGGCCAGCGCCGCCTCGCTCAAGGGCGCCCGGCCGAGGTTCGTGTGGACGAGGACGCCGGTGGCGTTGATGACCGGGCGCAGCGTCGGCTCTACGAGCGCCTCCAGCCAGGCGGCCGCCGCGGCCGCCAGCGCCCGCGCCGGCGGCGCCGGCTGATCCCCCTGAAGGACGGCCCCGCGCGCCGCCGCCAACGCCTGGCGCAGCGCCTCGGTCGTCAGAGCGTGGCCGTAGCGGGCCCGCAGCCGCTCGGCGGCCTCCTGTTGCAGCAGGCTGTCCACGCTGGGCAACTGCCTGAGCTCGGCCTGTGTCATGGGCCTACCTGCAGAGCTCTGCGCTCCTCGGCGGCCCGTGACCGTACCTGGAGCATCATCTCGACGAGGACGAGGACCGCGGCGATCAGCAACGCGGCGGCGATGCCCAGCGTCCGGTTTAGCTGGAGCCAGACGCAGAAGGTGACCCAGAGACCGACCCACATCGCCTGCCGCAGAATGACGAGCACATGCGGATCGCCGGCGCGAAAACGCCGGTTCAGGAAGTAGACGATGGGCAGCATGACGCCCGTGATCGTCGCCAGCACCAGGGCAAGCAGCGTGAGGATAAGCTCCGGCAAAGCCGCGTCCAGCAGCGTGGCCGCGTCTGCCTGGCCCGCCCCCACGGCCCGGACCAGGTCGAGGCGCTGGTTGGGGTCGAACGGCCAAATGCCCGTCAGGCGCTCGAGGGCGAGCAGGCCCAGCGCGGCCAGGCCGATGCCGACCACGAGATAGGGCAGGGGACCGAGGCGGGAGAGGGGGTTCTGCATGGCGGGATTATAGCAGATGCCGGGCCACGCCACACGCCGGCGCGGGGGCGCGGCTATGGCGGGAACCAGTCAGGCCGGGTTATAATGCGGCCACGTCAATCGTGTCATCACTGCATAGAAAAAGGGGCTGGCCCATGAAACTGTCCATGCGCGATGTCCTGGGACTGATTCTCGGTGGAGGGCGTGGCGCGCGTCTCTACCCGCTGACCAAGGAGCGGGCGAAGCCGGCCGTGCCGCTGGCCGGTCGCTATCGCCTCATCGACATCCCGATGAGCAACTGCTTCCATGCGGGCATCGAGAAGATCGCCATCCTGACGCAATTCAATTCCGTCTCCCTCCATCGCCACATCTACAACACCTACGTGCGGGATGTCTTCTCCAAGGGGTGGGTCCAGCTCTGGGCTGCGGAACAGACGCCGAACAGCGCCGACTGGTACCAGGGCACGGCCGACGCGGTCCGTAAGCAGCTCATCGAGATCCGCTCGGCGGACGTCAAATACGTGCTCATTCTGGCCGGCGACCATCTCTATCGCATGGATTATCGGGCTTTTCTGGAGTATCACGTGGCCAAGGAGGCCGAGATCACCGTGGGCGTGCAGCCGGTCGCGGCGGATGACGCGTCGCAACTCGGCATTCTTCGCCTGGACGAGGACGGCCGGATCACGACCTTTCGCGAGAAGCCAAAGACGGCGGACGAGCTTGCCGGCATGGAGAGTGGCAGCGATCCGGAGCGGCCCTACATGGGCTCCATGGGCATCTACGTTTTCAACCTGGAGACGCTGCTCGAAGCCCTCAACGAGGCTGGGGCGGACGACTTTGGCAAGGAGATCATTCCCTCATCGCTATCCCGCTTCCGCGTGCTCGGCTACCCCTTTGAAGGCTTCT
>JBFGLK010000132.1:0-7590 GCA_041576195.1 Promineifilaceae bacterium (SeqCode) | reverse complement strand
CGGCGCGTCGGCCAATCTGGTCACGGCCGGCATCGCCGAGCGTGCGGGTTACCCGATCACCTATGCTTATTTCTTCAAGAAGGGCTTTCCGGCGTTGCTGACGACCGTGGGCCTGGCCACGATCTGGCTGCTGGTGCGCTTTCTCGTCCTCGAGGGCGCCGCCTGATCCGCCGGCCTAGGAGAATCGCCATGGAGAAGAAACCGCGCCAGATCATCTGCGCCGTGCGCGGCGGGCCGGAAAGCCGGGCCACCGTCACCCGGGCGATCGACCTGGCCCTGGAGACCGGCGCCCGGCTGACCTACTTCCACGTCCTTGACGCGGAGTTCCTCGAGCACGCCACCGTCGGCCCGCTGAGCGTCGTCTACCTCGAACTGGTGGAGATGGGCACCTTTGCCATGTTGATCCTGGTGGACCGGGCCCAGCGTCGCGGGGTAGAAAACGTCGACTACATCGTGCGCGAGGGCAACATCCGGCGCCAGCTGAGCGAGTTCGCCGTCGAGACGGAGGCGGAGGTGATGGGTCGGCCGACGCGCAGCCCGGGGAGTAATGTGTTTGGCTTCGACGAGATCGACGCGTTTGCCGCCGCGCTGGCCGAGCGGGCCCACCTCACGATTCTTCAGGTGCCCGGCCGATCGGCCTGAGCGCCACACCTGAAGACCCCGCGGGTTTCGAGGACCTGCGGGATCTCGGGACCTTAAGCGCGATCGTACTCTCGGGTCAACCGGCGCGCTTTAGACAGATGTCCGCATTTTGCCGGCGCGAACGGCTCAGGCGCCGTCCCGGTTGAAGCGACGCAAGCTGGAGCGGGGGGCGCGTTCGGAGATCCAGCGGACCGGGGGAGCCATCGTCAGGGTGGCCAGCGCCACCAGGACGGTGTCGTAGTTGACGCGCCAGCCGGCGAAGTCGATCCACGCCTGCTCCCGATCCTCGCGCAGTGGGATGCCGGCACGGGCGAACTGCTCCCAGGCGGCGTCGAACTCCTCACGGCTGATGCCGATCGGGTCCTCGGGGAAGGCAGGATCGGCGTTATAGGCCACCCGAAAGAAGTCGGCGATCCGTCGCAGGGCCAGATAGCCGGAGCGCAGGCAGATGGCGATCCGCGGGTTCCAGGGCACGTCGAGGGTCGAGAGGTAGAGCGCGCCGGTGTCCAGCACGGCGCCGGCGGCGTTGACCCAGGCGTGTTCGGGGACCGGCGACCGGAAGAAGACGAGGGCGGCCAGCGAGGTGTGGCTCTCTGAGATGGTCACGAACCAGTCGCTCCAGCCATCCCAGAAGTCGTCCAGGTCGTGCAGGCGGCCGATGCGATTGACGCGCAGGAGCATTACTTCGGCCATCGGAGGGGTGCCGGCATAGGTGTCCAGCATCGCCACCTGCCGCTCCCGGGCCGAAAAGGCATTGTACATCGTGGGCAGGTAGGCGATCAGTAACGCCACCAGGATCAGGCCCAGGCTCGCCTCGGCAAAGGCCAGGCTCGTGTTGACCAGCCCTTCCCCCCGGGCGAAACCGAGCGTCAGCAGCGATGAGCCGCTGACGGTGAACGCCTCTCCCCACGGGCGGACCCCGACCGCCCAGAACATGCCGGTGAAGGCGATGGCCACGAGCACCAGCCAGAACGGCAGCAGTGACAGCAGGGCCACCGGTGCGTAGAAGGCCATCACCCGGTCCTTCTGTCGATACGTGGACAGGGGCCGGTGTATCAGCTCGAAGATCTGGCGCATGATCAGAAAGAAGACGCGGGTCAGCTTGTCCGGCGCGCTGCGCGGCAAGACGAACGTGCGCACCGCCGACAGCAGCGTGGCGAACAGCAGGGCCAGCCCGCCCAGGAAGGCCGCGATGTCCAGCAGATTCATGGTGCCGTTCTCGCGAGGCGGCTCATCGTTTGTGCTCGCCGCATCCCAGCTCCCAGCGCCGCCGATCGCGCGCCATGAACTCGTGGCTGTCTGGCGGTCCCCAGCTCCCGGTCTCGTAGAAGGTCAGCGGCGGGCCCTCGCCTTGCTCCCAGACCGCCAGCAGCGGGTCGACCAGCTCCCAGGCGCGCTCGATCTCGTCGCTGCGGGCGAAGAGTGAGGCGTCGCCCTGCAGCGCGTCCAGCAGCAGCCGCTCGTAGGCGTCGGGCAGGTGGCCGCTGCCGTTGCTGCCGCTGAAATGGTACTCCATCTCCACCGGTCGGGTGTTCATGCCGGCACCGGGCACCTTGCTGGCGAAGTTGAGATGGATGCCCTCGTCCGGCTGGATGCAGAGCGACAGGCGATTGCCGCTCAGCCCGTCGTTCTCCGGGAACATGAGGTGCGGCGCTTCCTTGAAGTTGAGGATGATCTCCGTCGTCTTGGCCCGCAACGCCTTGCCGGAGCGCACATAGAACGGCACCCCTTGCCAGCGCCAGTTCTCCACGAAAAGCTTCACGGCCACGTAGGTCGGCGTGCGCGAGTCGGCGGCGACACCGGGCTCGTCCCGATAGCGCCGGTATTGGGCCCACACCGTGTCGTCGATGTCGATCGGCCGGATGGCGTGCAGCACCTTCACCTTCTCGTCGCGCAGTGCCTTGGCGTTGAAGCGGGCCGGCGGCTCCAGCGCGGTGAGTGACACGAGCTGCAGCAGATGGTTCTGGAACATATCCCGCATCACGCCCGCCTGGTCGTAGTAGCCGGCGCGATGCTCGATGCCCACCGTCTCAGTCGCCGTGATCTGCACGCTCTCCACGTAGGTGCGGTTCCATAGCGGCTCGAAGATGGCGTTGGCGAAACGAAAGGTGAGGATATTCTGCACCGTTTCCTTGCCCAGGTAGTGATCGATGCGGTAGACCTGACTCTCGTGGAACACCGCCCGGATCGTGTCGTTGAGCTCCAGCGCCGACTTCAGGTCGGTGCCGAATGGCTTCTCGACCACCAGGCGGCGCCAGCCAACCGACTCGTCCTGCATCTCCCGCTTGCCCAGGCAGCGGACGACCACCGGGAAGAACTCAGGCGCGGTGGCCAGGTAGTAGATGCGGTGGGCCGGCCCCTCTTCGATCCGCTCCAGGGCGGCGTGCAGACCGTCGTAGTCGGCGTCGGTCTTGAGGTCGCCCTGCACATAGTGGATGTGCTCGGCGAACGCCTCCCACTCCTCCCCGGCGAAGGTCCTTGGCTCATACTCCTCGACCGCCTCTTGCAAGAAGTCGCGAAACGTCTCTTCATAGGGCCGGCGAGCGTAGCCGATAATCCGGACATGGGCCGGGAGATTGCCCTTGCGATGGAGGTTGAACAGAGCTGGCACCAGCTTGCGTTGCGTCAGGTCACCTGTGGCGCCAAAGATGACCAGGGAGATGGGTTGCTTGTCTCCGCTCATGGTTCGCTCCGGGCGGGCGAAGCCCGCGCATTGCCGGGCCGGGTGGTCCGGCCTCTAAGCCTGGTAGGACCCCGCCGTCACGTCCCCGCCGGCGCCGGTCCAGTCCGTGTGAAAGAACTCGCCGCGCGCGCGGTCCACGCGCTCGTAGGTGTGGGCGCCAAAATAGTCGCGCTGAGCCTGGATCATGTTGGCCGGCAGACGGGCGTGGCGATAGCCGTCATAGAAGGCGAGGGCGGAGGAGAGTGCCGGCACCGGCACGCCCAGGGTGACCGCCCGGGCCACCACCCGCCGCCAGGCGTCCCCCGCCCGGGCCATCTGCTCCCGGAAATAGGGGGCCAACAGCAGATTCGCCAGCGCCGGATCGCGCCGATACGCCTCTTCGATCTTGCCCAGAAAGGCCGAACGGATGATGCAGCCCTCGCGCCACATCAGGGCCACACCCCCGTAGTTGAGGTTCCAATCGTACTCGCCGGCGGCCGACCGCATGAGCATGTAGCCCTGCGTGTAGGAGATGATCTTGGCCGCATAGAGCGCCAGCCCGAGGTCGTCGAGGAAGGCGTCTCGCTCGGGCGGCCCGCCGGCAAACGTCGCCGCCGACCCGGGCAACACGGCCGACGCCGCCACGCGCTCTTCTTTCAGGGCGGAGAGAAAGCGGGCGAAGACGGCCTCGCCAATCAGGGTCAGGGGGATGCCCAGATCCAGGGCGTTGGTCGCCGTCCACTTGCCTGTGCCCTTCTGCCCGGCGGCGTCCAGGATGAGATCCAGCACCGCCCGGCCCTCCTCGTCCCGGTAGGCCAGGATGTGGCTGGTGATCTCGATCAGGTAGGAGTCGAGCGCCCCCCGGTTCCAGTGAGCAAAGACCCGGCTCATGGCGTCGTTGTCCAGCCCCAGGCCGACCTTCATCAGGTGATAGGCCTCGGCGATGAGCTGCATGTCGCCATACTCGATGCCATTGTGCACCATCTTGACGAAGTGGCCGGCCCCGTCCTCGCCCACCCAGTCGCAGCACGGGGTGCCGTCGGCGACCTTGGCGGCGATGTCCTGGAAGATGCCCTTGACGTGAGGCCAGGCCTCGGGCGCCCCGCCGGGCATGATCGACGGGCCGTGGCGGGCGCCCTCCTCGCCGCCGGAGATGCCCGTGCCGACGAACAGGAGGCCCTGCTCGGCCAGGGCCGCGGCCCGGCGGCGGGTGTCCTGGTAGTGGGAGTTCCCGCCGTCGATGATGATGTCGCCTGGCTCGAGCAGCGGCACGAGCTGGTCGATTACGGCGTCGACCGGCCGGCCGGCCTTGATCATCATCATCACCCGGCGCGGCCGCTTGAGGTGGCCGACGAGCGCCTCGAGGCTGTGGGCGCCGATGACGCGCGTGCCGGCAGCCTCGTCGGCCAGGAAGGCGTCCACCCGATCGGTGGTCCGATTGTAGACGGCCACCGTGTAGCCGTGGTCGTCCATATTCAGCACGAGGTTTTGGCCCATGACGGCCAGGCCAATCAGGCCGATATCGGCGGTGGGGGTGGGCATGACGCCTCCTTGCGGGATAGTGCCCGAGGCTTTCTGCAGACAAGTAATGCCGCCCTCAGGTGGTGCCGCCAAAACAAGGAAACGGGGCGGCATTGGCCCTTGTGGCTTGTCGGTGGTCGGTGGCCGGTGGCACTCGTCCAGGGCCAGGCAGCAACGCGCACTGGACGCCTCGAACTGCCCAGAGCTTACCCCAACGGTCGGTCGCTGTCCACCGCGCCCGCTCTGGCGGCAACGCCTGGGCCGGCAGTCGCCCGCCGCCGGCGGCCCGGCTAGAATACGGGCCATGCTCACCGTGACGAACCTGACGCTCACCTTTGGCGACCGGACGCTGTTCCAGGACGTCAACCTGCGCTTTCTTCCGGGCAACTGCTATGGCCTGATCGGGGCCAACGGTGCCGGCAAGTCAACCTTCTTGCAGATCGTGGCCGGCCAGCTCGATCCTACGAGCGGGGAGATCGCCACCCTGCCCGGGCAGCGCATCGCCTTGCTCAGCCAGGACCAGTTCGCCTTCGACGACGTCCCGGTGCTGGACGCCGTCATCCTCGGCCACCGCCGCCTCTACGAGGTGCTCAAGGAGCGCGATGCGCTCTACGCCAAGCCGGACTTCGACGAGGCAGACGGCCTGCGCGCCGGCGAGCTGGAGGCGCAGGTGGCGGAGATGAACGGCTACGACGCCGAGTCAGACGCGGCCACGCTTCTCAGCAACCTGGGGCTGCCGGAAGCCTATCACGACCTCATGATGGACGAGCTCGAGGCCACGCAGAAGCTCCGCGTCCTCCTCGCCCAGGCCCTTTTCGGCAATCCGGACATCCTGTTGCTGGACGAGCCGACCAATCAGCTCGACCTGCACACCATCCGCTGGCTGGAGGAGTTCCTGATCAACTACAAGAGCACGGTCATCGTCGTCTCCCACGATCGCCACTTCCTGAATAACGTCTGCACGCACATCGCGGACGTCGATTTCGGCAGGATCCGGCTCTTCGTCGGCAACTTCGACTTCTGGTACCAGTCGAGCCAGCTGATCATGCAGCAGCTGCGCAACCAGCAGAAGAAGCGGGCCGAGAAGATTGCCGAGCTGCAGGCGTTCATCCGCCGCTTCAGCGCCAACGTGGCCAAGTCGCGGCAAGCGACGGCGCGCAAGAAGATGATCGACAAGTTGACGATCGACGATCTGCCGATCTCGTCCCGTCGCTTCCCCTTTGTGGACTTCAAGCCTGAGCGGGCGTGCGGGCGGATGGTGCTCACTGTGGAGGAGCTGAGCCACGCCGTCGACGAGGTGCCGGTGCTGCGGGGGCTCAGCCTGACCGTCAATCCCGGCGACAAGATCGCCTTTATCGGGCCAAACGATCTGGTGAAGACGGTGTTGTTCGACCTGCTCGCGGGGGAGATGGCGCCGGATGCCGGCACCGTCACCTGGGGGGTGACCATCACGCCGACCTACCTGCCCAAGGAGAACAGCCGCTACTTCGAGACGGACGTCAACCTGATCGACTGGCTGCGCCAATACTCGAGCGACGACAGCGAGTCCTTCCTCCGCGGCTTCCTGGGGCGCATGCTCTTCTCCGGCGACGAGGCCCTGAAGAGCGCGAGCGTGCTCTCCGGTGGCGAGAAGGTGCGTTGCATGTTGGCCCGGGCCATGCTGAGCGGCGCCAACGTCCTGCTCCTGGACGAACCGACAAATCACCTGGATCTGGAGGCGATCACCGCCCTCAACGAAGGCCTGATCCGCTTCCCCGAGGTCGTCCTGTTCAGTTCCCACGACTACCAGTTCGTCGACACGATCGCCAACCGCATCGTGGAGATCGCGCCCGGCGGGGTCATCGACCGCACCATGACGCTGGAGACGTACCTGGACGACCCGGTGGTGGCCGAGCTGCGCGACGTCTACTACCACGGGCACGAGGCGCTGCGCCTGTAGAGACGCCCTGGTGGGGCATCTCCGGGTGGGGCGTCTCGACGGCCCGGCTACCCGCCAGACATCCCCCCAAGGTCCGGTAGTCCCGCGCCACCGCGTGATATTCGTCAGCCGATGGCGTGACAATGGGCACTTGGGGACGGGACGCCGATCCGCGTATGCTAGGCCATGACCGTGACCTTATCATGCCCGGAGGTCGTCATGGCGATGGAAAAGTGGGTTCACGTCGGCACACGTTACTGTGAGATCCTGCAGGCGGAAGCCGAACTCGAAGAACTGCGCCGGTATCCGTCCGTGGAGTCGCCCGAGCCGATCGGCTATCGCGTGGTGACCGTGCGCTGCACAGCAGCGATCGAGTGCAATCTGATCGGCGGCAGCTGCGAGCACGCCTTCACCAACCCGACCACGAACCGATTCCGCCTGGATTCCTAATCCCCCTTGTGGGGCGATTCACCCGAATCGCCTGAGATATGCTGGCCAACTTCGCGATGCTGGCAATTCGCGCCCCGTGGGGCGCCTCAGTTACACTGGTCAGCTCCGCGATTATGGCAGATCACGCCACACCCCACACCAGTTGACGAACCAGAATCGACCGTCTATACTTGATGGGCTGTACAGGTGTGTGCAGTCATGTCGCCACGCCGGCGTAGCTCAATTGGCAGAGCGATGCTCTTGTAAAGCATAGGTTATGGGTTCAAGTCCCATCGCCGGCTCTGTCCAGCGGGCGCCTTAATAAGCGAATCAGATGTCTGGGTCAGTGTCCCGAGTGGCAAAGGGGGCGGACTGTAAATCCGCTGGCGAAACGCCTTCGTAGGTTCGAGTCCTACCT
>JBFGLK010000131.1:0-7661 GCA_041576195.1 Promineifilaceae bacterium (SeqCode) | reverse complement strand
GCCCTCCACACCGCGGCCGCCTGCCAGGTCACCTGACCGCGCACGGCCAGGGCACCAGGGCGCAGTCCGGCCCGTCCGTTTCTTCCCGGGCCACGACGCCATGGACCTACAACGCGGTGAAGAAGTCCCGGGTCCTGGCCTCGGCAGCGGTTCGCACGGTGTCGGCCATCGATGGGCGTTCCTCTGCCGGTTCCCCGTGGCGATGTTCGGGGTGGCGTGGGGTGCCGGCAATCGTAACTGGATCAACCGCCGGCGGCGCTGCCGCGGGGAGCCAGGCAGCACACGCGATGAAGCGCGCTTCCCTTCCGGTGTCTCGCGGCGTATCATATCAACAGTGGGGTTTCCGTGACGTGGCGCGGGAGGGCCGAGTTCAGGCGCTCCCGTGCATTGGGGGCAGGATCCATGACACCGAGCGCCGCCATCCGCCGCCTGGTACTGTTGTTGCTGGCGCTGGGGCTTTGCGTGCCGCTGGGCCTCTATGGGCTGGGCTCGCTCGACGGGGCGACCACCGCGATCGGCGCCGCCGTGGCGCGCGACAGGGCGCTGCTGGCTTCCGCCGTCTGGCGTCCTCTATCGGTCGGTGAACAGACGCTGGCGGTTCTGGCCGGCTTTGCCATTAAGCCGTTGTACATGGTCCTCAGCGCCCTGCTGGCGCTTCTGTTGTGGCGGCAAAAGGCGCCGGACTTGCGGGCGCTGCGCCGGGCGATGCTGGCCTTTTTCGTCGGCGAAGGCTTCTGCGCGATCAACTACCTCTTCTTCGCCGAGCGGTCGACCCTGGCGGAGTTTCTGCACAGCTTCGGCATGGTGGTCGCCTTTGGCTTCGCGGCCTATGTGCTGATGGAGGCCGTCGATCGCCGGGTCTTGCGCTTCAGCCAGGCGGAGGCGCGTTGCGCCCTCGCCGGCCTGTGCCGCGCCTGCATCAAAGGGGGGGCGGCGCGCTGCCAGGGCGTGTCGTTGCTGCTGTGGCTTCTGCCGGCAGGGGCGCTGCTGGTCTGCCTTCCTTTGCTGGCGCCCGTGCGTCCGGCCATCTTCCGCACGACCATCTTCGGCACGGCGTACGCCTACGTGCGCCCGGCGGTACAGCAGCTGTTCGAGATCCGGTTCTGCCCGTTGGCCGCGCTTGGGCTCTTCGCGTGGGCCTATGGCCTGACGTGGCGCCGGCGCCGGCAACCCCTGTCGCCGACCGTGGTGGTGCTGCTGGCCGCCGGCCTCGGCGCGCTGGGCTTCAGCTTCTTTCGCCTGCTCCTGGGGGCCGTCTATCTCGATCGGCTGCTGTGGAACACGTTCTGGGAGGAGACGACGGAGCTGCTGTTTGTGCTGGGGGTGAGCGCGGGGCTGTGGGTGTTTCGGGCCGGGCTTCTGCCTGCCGGCACGGGCTGGCGCCTGCCGGCAGCGGTTCGCGGGGCCAGGTAATGGTGATCGCCCGTTTGGATGGGGCTGCCGCCGCGCGGCGAACGAAATGAACGCGCCGTGGCCACGCTGGGTCCGCCTTCTTGGCCTGGCCCCGTTGCTCTTCTTCAGCGCGCGCTTCCTGCGCTTCTCGCTGATGGGCGAGCCAGGTCATGTGTTGTGGCTGTGCCACTTCAACAACCTGGCCCTGGGCGTGGGCTTGCTCCTCGGCTCGGCCTGGTGGGTCCGGCTGTCGGCCCCCTGGCTGGCGTTTGGGTTGCCCCTCTGGCTGTGGAACATCAGCGTGTTTGGCGCCGACGATCTGACGACGTTCGGCACCCATGTTGGCGGAGCGCTGGTGGGCTTGCTGGCCCTGTCCCGGGTGGGCGCGGCGCGCCGGGACTGGGTGTGGGCGCTTGGCTGGTATCTGCTCCTGCAGGCGGTGAGCCGCTGGTTGACGCCGCCGGCGTGGAACGTCAACCTGGCTCATGGCATCTACTTCGGTTGGGAGGAGTTGTTCGGCGACTACGCCATCTACTGGCTTGGGACGACCCTCCTGGCGGCCGGTGGCCTGTGGCTGGCCAACTGGCTGTTCCGGCGCCTGTGGCCGGCAAGCGGCCCGGACGAAACAGGCCCGCCCGTGGGCGGTTAACTGCCCGGACGGAGCCAGCCTGGCAGGCGCCGGGCAGGAGCGGATGGTTCCACTGGACCAGCGCGTCATCGGCTTGACCCCTGCCCCGATCTAGAATGCCGGCATGCGCCGCACGGCCAACCTCCTCCTCGTCGGCTTCGTCTGCCTGGTCTGGCTGGGGATACCGGCGGTCCATGCCTGCGATCCGCCGGCGCGCGGCGATATCCATACGTGGACCGCTCCCCGCCCGCATGGGCGCAGAAGCGCCACTCACGTTGGCAGGGATTCGGTATGGGTCCGCATCGTTTCCGTTTCGGTGGGGCCGGCAGCAAAAAGCACGTCCGGATAGGGACTGATCCGCTTGGTGGAGCCCACACCCTTATCGCCCAGACTGTGCTGGAACAGAGACGTTGAGGGCTCCAGGGGCGGATCCTGGTGACCCCGGTTGAGCAGGATATGCATGATCTCGTGCGCCAGGACCAGACTGCCCCGCTGATGGTCGCCGTCTATGACGATGAAGTTCTGATTGACGTTATTGCCGCTGCCATTAAAGCTCGCTGGCCTGGCGTAGGCGGATAACGTATTTCCCGTATTCCTGAGGGTGATGGGGCCGTGAAGGTAGAAGATGTCGATGGAATGGAGATCGCTATCCTTCAGGGTGGTGAGGAACGCTTCTGCCGCCGTTGGGCCCAGTTGCGGCGTGAAGGGGCCACCGGTGGCCTGGTACCCGGACAGCATTACCGGTGGCAATACCCTGCCGCTCGTGCCGTTGAAGTCAGGCACAACCGGTTTCTTAATTCGGATACCGGACTGGGCGAAGCGCTCGTCTACGGTGCGGAGGTCGAGCGAAACCTGTCTCCGCGATACGGCAGGCGTCGTGGAGGAATAGACGACCTTCGCCTGGTCAGCATGGGTCTTGTTGCCCAGCCGCGTGCAGTTCTGGAACTCTCCGCTGGCGACGTCAACGGCCTCATAGCGAATGAACTCGTCATCAATCTGGATCCATCCGGACGGATGCGCCTCGTCCAGAGTGCTCACCCGGATCGTCGTCTGCGTGGCGTCAATCGCCCCGTCGAGTTCGGCTTCGCCCCGGCGGCTGAAGACGATCACGTTGACCTTTAGCTCGCGAATATCGTGCCGCAGATGACTGAAGCGGTCGTTGTCGTCTTCGCCGGGTGGCCGGCCCACCTGGATGCCCTGGGTGTCCGCGCAGTTGGGGGCGCTTTGGTAGCGCATCTGCACCGTATCGCCTAATTCGCAAAGGAGATGTTGCTTCGGCAGCGCGGCGCGATCGAACCTATCCGTGACGAGGCGCATGAACGGCCCCCGGTAAGCATCACCCGACTTCTGTCCCAGCGTCACGGTCATGGGCCGACCGTCATTCGCCCTGACCCGGACGGTCACGGAGCCGCCGGTCGCCGCTGGATCGCGCACCTCCAGCCGGAACGCATGGCGGTCCCCGGCCACGTCGGCAAATCCGGCGTTCTCTGGGCCCAGGGCGTCGTCGCTGGAGACGTGGTTGCTCACGCTGAGCGCCTGGCTGGCGGGGTCGAGTGGCTGGTTCACGTGATCCAGGAAGCGCAGCGTGGCTCCACAAGGGTTGGGAAATGGCCCCTGGGGGCCGCAGATCCCCTGCAAGGCGAGAACGCTGTCGACGTAGTCCGGATCGTTGCAGACACCGGTTACGGGCCGGTCGCCAGCCGGCACCCGCTCCCACTGGGCCTCTCCCACCTGGTCGCTGCGCTGGATGACGCGTAGCGTGTCCTGGCCGCCGATCGGATCGATCGCCACTCTGAACTCGTGCAAGGCGAAGCCGAAGCGATCGGTGCCGAACCAGCCGTTGTAGCCACGGATGGCATCCAACTCCAGCTGCTGCCGATCGTCGTCGAAGTTGCCCGAGGTGAAGTCGGGAAGCTCGATGTTGAGCGGGGACTCCCCCTGCGCCTGGCGCTGCTGGTTGAATTGCGCGACCAGGTCTTGAAAGCCCGCCGAGTTCCTCACCTGGTCGGGGTAGTCTCTGGCGGCGTCTACGCTCTCTTGAAACCGTTCTATCCCGCTGGCCACGTTGGCCGCCCAGTTCCAGATCTCCTCGTCCGACGGATCGGCGATCTGCATGAGTCCGACCCGGCCGCCGCAGCCGAAGAAGGGACACTGGCCGGTGCCGCCATCGGCAGGCGCCTCAAACTGGCGCTGGCCGCTTTCGCGGCAGGCGATGAGCCGCAGGGTGGCGTGGGGAAGCGCGGTATGCAGGACGTCCAAGGGGGGATTGGTGCTCTCGACGTTCATGCCGGCAGACGCCGAAACGGGGCAACCATTGATCGTTCCCTGAGCGGTGATGGTGACCGCCCCGCCGATCACCTCGTCGCCCATGTCGATCGTAATCTGGTTGCCGGCGATGGACGGGAGGATGTCGCGCTGCGATGCCCGATTGGCCGGGCCGTTGGGGGGACAGTCGCTGAAGTGGAAACCGGCGCTGACCGACCAGGTCAGGCCTGCGAGCGTCCCGCCGATCCCCACGGCGGTAGCCGTGATGACGGGCAGCCTGGGCTCGGCGGAAAGCCGCACCGGATCGGGATCGACGTCAAGCTGCAGAGCGATAGCCGGCTTGAACACGGTGAGTGAGAGCGTGTTGTCCAGCCGCGCCTCCACGAGCCGCCCTGGCGTGGTCGGCGCCACTTCAATGGTGTTCTTCTGGCTGAGGGCGCTCACGGTAAAGGCGCCATCGATAAACCAGCTTACGTTGGCATCGGGGGGAAAAGCCGTCGCTTCGACGATCGCCGTATCGCCGGGGCAGACGGGCTCTTTGATGAGCTGGATATCGACCACGATCTGTGGGGGTGATCCATTGGACATGGGAGTTACCTCACGGGGGCAGGAGAAACCCGGTTCTTCGCCGGACCAGGAGCAGATCCAACCGTCACGGCGATTCGGTTGCAGCGGGCAGGTGCCCATACCGTAAAATACGCTGCCGCCTTTGTCAATCAGGGGAAATGCTGAACCGCGAGGCGTGGAGGCGCAGGGGACCAGGGCATCATCGACATCGTCCCGCCGCCGATCTACACTGCCGGCATGCGCCGCACGCCCAACCTCCTCCTCGTCGGCTTCGTCTGCCTGGTCTGGCTGGGGACGCCAGTTGTCCATGCCCGCTATCCGCCGGCGCGTGGCGGGCTGCAGACGTTCTGTGCGGATAGCGGCGTGCAGGGCTGGCAGCTCCGCACGCCCCTGTCCGTGACCTACAAATGGGTGGACGATACCTTCACCACCCATACCGGGGGTCCGAACGCCCAGAGCATGCGCTTCATGGTGCCGACCCGATTCGCTCCAGGCGCCGCCCTGAGCTGGTCCGCGGTCGCGCTGCTCTGGTGGGTGGGATTCGCGCTGCAGGTGGCCCAGCTCTGGCTACGCCGGAGCGGCGACCGCCTGACGGCCGCCCAGAGAGCCCTGGCGCGGAGCCCGTTGCTGGCGGCCACCGGCTTGACGGCGCTGTGGTGGCCGCTGGTCATGACGTTGCTTGGCCCGCAATTTGGGTGCTTTTCGCTGATGATGTTTCTCTGGGGGGATGCGTCGCTGGCGCTGGAGGAGGCCCGGGCCTCGCTGCCGGCGGCGGTCTCCCCGACCGTCTGGCCGCACGCCGCCTTCGTCCCCCTGGCCCTGGCCACCGTGGTGACGCTCGTTCTGCTCTGGCGCGCGGCGCGACGGCCGGCGACGCCGGCGAGGCCAGAAGCCATGCCCAAGCGGCGTGAGCGCGCCTGAGCCGCGGAGGGGCGCTGGCGCTGAGCGTTCCCGGCTCGGTTCCATCGCCGGGCTCCTGGTGGGCGCCCTGGCCGTCTTCACGGCCGTGACGCATGGCTGGGCCTGGCCCGCTACGTCGGCATTTCGGCCGCCTTCTGGCTGAACTGCCAGGTGCGCAGGGATCTCTACCACGCCCAACGTGACGAGGCCGCGATCCAGCCCGCGACCAACGCCGGGGTCATGCAATAATTGGCTCACGGCTCTTGCCAGCACTATGCGAATCGCCGTCGTGCACCTGGGTGACAGGTCGGCCTCCTGCCCACTGATCATCGTCCTGCACACCCCGGCCTCGGGCGACCTGGCGATCGCCTTGGCCACCCGACCCTGGGCCACCCCCGCTCCCCCTCCCCCGCCAGGTGACGTTCCTCACTTGTAATCCGGTCCCCTCTTGACTTACACTGCTCTTGAAAGGGAGCAGCATCACGCCCGCGCGATCGTCTCACTCCGCCCGCGCCGCAGCCACCGACTCAACCCGGGCCCTGTGCCCGGTCGTCAAGCCATCCCTGCACCGCCCTGGCCGGGCTTGATTGGGCGTTGGCCCTCAGGGTCCGGCGACGACGGCGAGATGCCGGCACCCCGCCGCCCGCGGCCCGTCGCGGCGGCGCGTGTAGAAGGCAGCGTCAGCCGACGGCCAGCCCGGTTACCGTCTGGCGCACGCGACATCGGGAGGACACCATGAATAGAGGAAAACTCATCTGGGGAATTATCTGCCTGCTGCTCGCCGGCGGGCTCACCGTCGCCAACCTCACGTTGCCGGCCGAGAGCCTGATGTTCCAGGTCGGCGAGGTCAACATGCCCTGGGTCCCAGTGGCCGTGCTGGCCGTCGTCGGCGTCGTGCTGCTCGGCACGGCGAACCGGCCGGAAGCGCCGAAAGCCAAAGAGATTGAACCGCTCGTCGACCCGGCCCGGGAAGCCCTGAACAAGCGCCTGGAGACGGTGGCCTGGGGCTGCTTCCTGATCATGCTGGGCGGCTTCATGTTCGTGCCGGAGGAGATCGTCGGCGGCGGCTGGTGGTCCATCGGGGTCGGCCTGATCATGCTCGGCCTCAACGCCGCCCGCTACCTCAACCGCCTCCGCATGAGTGGCTTCACCACGTTCCTGGGAATCGTCTCCGTCATCGGCGGCGTCCTGAGCCTCGTCGGCGTGACCGGCGTGGATGGCGCTGTCATGATCATCGTCCTGGGCGGCTACCTGATCCTCAAGCCCTACTTCGAGCGGGAGCAGCTCTTCGGCAAGGCCGAGCACGGCTGAGAACCCAAGGCAAAGGCAGCCGATGAACACGATCGGCGTGCGCCTCGTCACTCTGGCGCCCATGCGTCTGGCCAGCTTTTATGCCTATGGCCCCGCGCCCGAGACCGAGGCGCTGCGGCAACTGCTGGCCTGGGCGGAGCCGCAGGGCTACCTGGGGCACCCGGACCACCGCGTCTTTGGCTTCAACAATCCGGGCTCCTGGTCGCAGAGCCCAAACTACGGCTACGAATCCTGGATCCAGGTGGGGCCGGAGATCGAACCGGAGGCCGGCTTCCGGGTGGTCGGGTTCGCCGGCGGTCGCTACGCCGTGACCCGCTGCGACGGGCGCAGCGCGGATCCCTACGCGATCATCCCGGCCACGTGGCAGGCGCTGGTCGTCTGGCGCGAGGCAAGCGACTATCGGCCCGGCGGCCACCAGTGGCTGGAGGAGCACCTCGAGTTCGGCCCGACGCCGGAAGAGGGACTCGTGCTGGATCTTTACCTGCCCATTCAAATGCCGTAGGGGCGACCGGCGGTCGCCCGGGTGGCGCGTCAGACCCGGCGCCGGGCCGAGCCTACCCGCCGGGCGGCCGCCGCGCCCTAGGCAAATGTCGTGTCT
>JBFGLK010000130.1:0-7675 GCA_041576195.1 Promineifilaceae bacterium (SeqCode) | reverse complement strand
GCTGGCTCGATCTGCTGGCCGTCGGCCACGTCATCACGGACAAGACCGGCGATGTCTGGCGGCGCGGGGTCTATTTCGACCGCCAGTTCTCGGCCGTGGCTTTGCCCGACGCTCCGCTGGCCGTGGACGTCGTGCCGGATTTGCCGGCAAACGCGCTGTGGCTACTGACCGCCGGCCCGGTTGGCGTCATCGAGCTGGCGCTGAGCGACGGCCGCTCGATGGCATTGACCCCTGCCCTAATCGAGGACGGCCTGTCCGCCGTTACCTGGCCCGGCGTCAGCACCGTCGCCGCCATCACCGTGACCACCGCGACCGCTGCCTGGCCCATCGAAGCTCTCAGCCTGGTCAACACCGAGGCGGGCACCTTCCAGTCGCTGGTCCCTGCGGCGTGGCGCCTGGTCCTGTCTGGTGACGTCAAGGTCTACGAGCGGCTATCGCCGCCGGCGCGGGTCGCCTGGCTTGGCGCCTGGGAGTGGGCGGACACGGCCGACGAGGCGCTCGACCGCCTCGCCGATCCGGGCTTCGATCTATCGACTACGGCGGTGCTCACCGGCAATGAGCGGGGCCGGTATCCGGATGTGCCCTGGGATGGGAGGACCGGGGAGGCACGACTCATGGCCTTCGACCCGACCACGGTGGTCGTGCGGACCGATGGCTCAGCGTCGGGCGTCCTACTGCTCAAAGAGGCGGCCTATCCCGGCTGGCAGGCGTTCATCGACGGGCAGCCGGCTTCCATCGCTACCGCTGACGTCGTCTACCGAGCCGTCTTCGTGCCGGCAGGGGACCACGAGGTCGTCTTCCAGTTTCGCCCGATCTCAGTGGTGGTAGGGCTTGTCGTCAGTCTGGCAAGCTGGCTCGGCCTGGGGATTGGTCTATTGGTAGCGGAATGGCGCGCGCGGGGACGGGGCCTATGAACCGCCCGTTGATAGCCGGGCCTCGACCAGGGCTTTCAGCCTGGCCCGCTGGATCTTGAGCGTCGAGGTGCGGGGGAGATCGACGCCCGGGAAGTCCGCCTCCCAGTCCAGGACGCGGGTGGGCGCTTCGAAACGGGGCAGACCGGCGATCGACTCCTGCTGGCCGGCGGCCACGATCTCCGATGGCAGCGCGCCGCGCCGCGCTGCCGGCACGCCATCGCGGAAGGTCACCGCCAGCCAGATGGCCTCGCCCCAGGCCGGGTCCGGGTAGCCAAACGCGTAGGCGTCCTCTAGCTCCGGGAAGGTCGCCAGGATCGCCCGGTCGATCGCCGCCGGCGAAATCATCGCTCCGCCCTTCTTGATGATCTCCTTGTGGCGGCTATGGTAGAAGTAGTAGCGCTCCCCATCGATCTCCTCAAACCAGCCCAAATCGCCGCTGTGAAACCACCCCCCGGCAAACGCCGCCTCGGTCGCGGCCGGGTTGCCTAGATAGCCAGCCATGACCATGGGGCCGCGCATGCACAGTTCGCCGATGTCACCCGAGCCAAGCGGCTCCCCGTTCGGACCCATGACGCACAGCTCGCTGCCGTCGATGGCCCGGCCGATGGCATTCTTACGCACCAGCAGCCGGTAGATGTCGTCCGGCAGCCCATACGGCACGCCCGTCGCCCGAAAGGCCACTTCGGTCAGACCGTAGCCTTGCTGCAAGGGGATGCCTGTAGCCTCGACAAATGCCTGGGCGTCGTGGGCATCCACGAAGTCGGAGCCAATCTGGATACGGCTCAAGCGCAGGCGCTGCCGGCAGGCGCTGTGGCGGTCGCTCAGCTCCAGGATCCGGCTCAGCATCTTCTGCACGATCGAGGTCAGCGTGATGGCTTCGTCCGCCATGACGTCCCAAAACGCATCCCGCGGCGGCTCCGAGAGTAGCACGAGCGACCCGCCGGCCAGGAGCGTGGCGAGCGAAAAGACCGTCGAGTTGATGTGATGCAGTGGCAGAATGGCGCCGAAGCGATCCTCCGGACCGATGTGAAGCCACCTGCCAATGCCCTGCGCGTTGAGCAGCAGATTGTGACCGGTTAGCTGGGCGCCCTTCGGATCGGCCGTCGTGCCCGACGTGAATAGCGTCACCTGCACCCGGCTCAGGTCAGATGCAATCGCGAAGCGGGGCGCTGCCGGCCGGTCCGCAATGGCGTCAACCAGCGAACGGCGCTCGTCGAATTCGTCCACGCGAAGGCCTGGCGCCTCGGTCCGCAATCGGGCCAGCTTCGCCCGCCAGGCCCGGGCGTCGCTCCCCCGCGGGTGTGTTAGCAGCGCTTTGGCTTCGGTGACGCGCATCTTGTAGACCATGCGCTCCACAACGTCGCGGCGGGCATCGAGCGGCACGCAGGTGGCTCCGAGGATGGCGGCGGACAGGCTGAGCAGGAGCACTTCCGCCCGATTGTCGAAGATGAAGCCAAAGTGATCGCCCGCGGACACGCCGTGTTGTTGTTGCAGATAGTTCGCGCAACGCGCAACCGCTGTCGGAAGTTCGTTGTAAGCGATGGTAGTTCGCTCCCCAGTCGCCAGGTCAACGGTCTCGATGGCCGGCCGTCCCGCGCGCGCTCCCGCCTGGCCCTGCAGTAGCTCCCAGATCGAGCCAAACGGCAGTGCCGGCACGTATGGCACGCCGGCCCGAATACAGGTGTGAACAGCGTCAGTTCGTGTGGACATGAGGCCTTTTGCGACGGGTGGATTCCGGCGGCAGCCTAGCTTGACAAGGGTAGATCGATGCACAATAATAGGCCCACGCTGCCAAAACGCAATCCCGATGGCGCGTCCACTGCCCAAGGTGACATGAAGCCAGCCCCATTTGCCTACTTCGCGCCGGAGTCGCTCGACGAAGCGCTCGCGCTGTTGGCTGATGAAGGTCAGGATGCCAAGCTGCTCGCCGGGGGCCAATCCCTTATCCCGGCGCTCAACTTCCGCCTGCTGCAACCGGCCGCCCTGATCGACCTCAACCGGGTCGAGACCCTGTCGTATATCGCGGCCACGCCCTCTGGCGGCGTGCGGATTGGGGCGATGACGCGCCAGGCCGCGCTGGAGCGCAACCCGCTCGTCGCTGTGCGCGCGCCGCTCCTGGCCGAGGCGGTGCCCCAGATCGCCCATCCCCAGATTCGCAACCGCGGCACGCTTGGGGGCAGCCTTGTCCACGCCGATCCAGCCGCAGAGTTGCCAGTGGTCATGGTCGCCCTGGACGCGGTGATGGAGGTCAGCGGGCCCGCGGGAACACGTCGGGTGCCGGCGCGTGACTTTTTCCAGGGTTTTTTCACCGTGGACGTCGCGCCCGACGAGATCCTGACCGCGGTCGAGCTGCCCCAGTGGCCGGAACGGACGGGCTGGGCCTTCGTCGAGCTGGCGCGTCGCCACGGGGATTACGCTTTGGCCGGCGTGGCCGCCATCGTCCAATTGGAGGAGTCAGGCCGCTGCCGATTCGCCAGGCTCGTCTACCTGAATGTCGGTGAGGGGCCAGTCGTGGCCGAGAAGGCCGGCGCGTCGCTGGTCGGTGTTCTGCCGGCGGAGGCGGCCTTTCGCGAGGCCGCGGCGCTCGCGGCCTCGGCAGAGGTGGACCCGAGTGGCCACGTGCACGCCACGGCCGACTATCAGCGGCATCTGGTCGAGGTGCTCACGCGACGCGCGCTGGCCCGCGCCGCCTCGCGCGCCGGCGCGACGGTGTCCGGCCTGGCAGGAGGCGTGCTCAGCTGATGGCTCCCATAGAGATCACCGTCACTGTTAACGGCCGCCAGTATAAGCGGACCGTACCTCCGCGACTTCTGCTCAGCGACTTCTTGCGCCACGACCTGGGCCTCACCGGCACACACGTCGGCTGCGAGCATGGCGTCTGCGGCGCATGCACAATCCTGGTGAGCGGAGAGGCTATTCGGTCCTGCCTGATGCTGGCGGTGCAGGCGGATGGACTCGACCTGATGACCGTCGAAGGGCTCGCCGAGAGCCAGGATGACCTGCATCCCTTGCAGCAAGCGTTTTGGGAGTCGCACGGACTCCAGTGTGGCTTCTGCACAGCCGGTATTCTGTTGACCCTCGTGCCGTTTCTCGCCGCGAACCCAGATCCCTCGGAGCATGACGTGCGCGCCGCGCTCTCTGGCAATCTCTGTCGTTGCACCGGCTATCAACATATCGTCGACGCCGTCCTCCTGGCCGCGCGCCGCCAGACGGCTCCCGATGGGACCTGAGAATCGCTCTATGCCGCGTCGCCCGCCGGGCGCCAACTCTGTCGCCATCAACCTCGGCATTGAAGCGTAACCTCCGACCTGGGACGAATCAACCACACGACGACGCCAATGCGCCTTTCTTCCTCCGAACGCCTGGCTGCTCTGCGCGAAGGTAGCCTGCCGCTGGCGCGCTACCTGGACGAATTGGAAGCACACTTCAATCGGCGCGAACCGGCGGTGCTCGCGTTTCTCCCAGAGCCGGATCGCTTTGGACGCTTGCGGCGGGAGGCGGCTGCGCTGGAAAAGCGATTCCCGGTTTCAGCGAACCGGCCGCCGCTATTCGGCATGCCGCTGGGCATCAAGGACATCTTCCACGTCGACGGGTTCGTCACGCGTGCCGGCAGTCGCCTGCCGCCGGCGCTGTTACAGGGACCTGAAGCGAGCAGCGTCACGCGCCTGCGGCAGGCGGGCGCGCTGGTCCTCGGGAAGACGGTCACCACCGAGTTCGCTTACTTCGCGCCGGGCCCGACCCGCAATCCACATCATCCCGACCACACTCCTGGCGGCTCCAGCAGCGGCTCGGCCGCCGCGGTCGGCGCCGATCTCTGTGCCCTGGCGCTCGGCACGCAGACGATCGGCTCGATCATTCGTCCGGCTTCCTACTGCGGCGTGCTTGGCTTCAAGCCGACCTACGAGTTCATCTTTCGCGACGGTGTGATTCCCCTGTCGCCATCGCTGGATCATGTCGGCCTCTTCGCGGCGGACGTCACGACTTTGACTCGCGCTGCGCACCTGTTGGTCCGGCCGTGGCCTGAAGAGGCGCTGCCGGCCACGCCGGTCCTTGGGGTGCCTACCGGGCCTTACCTGGACCGGGCGGAGCCGGCCGGCCTGGCCCACTTCGAGCGCGCCTGCGCTCGTCTCGCCGCCGACGGCCTGCAATTGCGCCACGTGCCGGCAATGGACGACTTCAACGCGATCGAGCGACGTCACCAACGACTGATGGCGGCGGAGGCCGCACAGGTGCACGCCACCTGGTATCGGACGCATCGGACGCTCTACCATGACCGCACTGCCGCGCTGATCGAAGATGGCCTGGATGTGCCGGCAGCGGACATCCTTGAGGGTCGCGAATCACGCGTCCGGCTGCGCCACGATCTGAGGCGGCTGATGCTCGCCCACGGCATCGATCTGTGGTTGGCGCCGGCGGCCACCGGATCAGCACCGCGTGGCCTCGACAGCACGGGCGATCCCGTCATGAACCTGCCGTGGACGCATGCCGGCCTTCCAGTCGTCGCGGTGCCGAGTGGCATGACGACTGATGGGCTGCCCATCGGCTGCCAGATGGTGGCTGGCTGGGGGCAGGATGCCCGCCTGCTCAATTGGGCCGGGCGACTTGCCCAGTTGCTGGCGCCGGAGAGCCTGGCTTGAGCCGGACCGCCGCAATCCTGCGCCTCCGCTGCCCGCAATGCCTCGAAGGCCGCGTCTTCGCGCGGCGCTGGAGGATGAACCCCGAGTGCACCGTGTGTGGGGTGCGCTTCGAGCGGGAGTCGGGCTTCTTCTTGATGGCCATCTATCTGGCCTACGCCGTAGACATTCTCTTGATTGCTCCGTTCATCGTCTGGGGTGTCGGCCGCCAGCTCTCGGTCTGGCTGATCGTTGGGGTCCTCGCCGTTGGCGTGCTGGCGCTCTCGCCCGTTACCCTCCAATACACGCGGGTCCTCTGGCTGCATCTTGATGAGCTGTTCGATCCACGGCGCAAGTCTGGCTGATGGCCAGAGGAGACAGTGCGGGACTGTGCTATACTCGTCTCCGCCAACCTGCGCCACGATAGCCTCAAACACCCAGCGCCGAGTGGACGGGAGGTGATGCCCTGATCTGACGCTTACGATAACAGTCGCCGTACACTCATCGTGACATAGCCGTTGCGGCACCTCCGGAACCCGGGTTTGGCCGAGTCGGTGACTGGCGCCACCCGAGGCTCAACGACTTCGGCGGTGGCGTAGACCAGGTGCGAGCGATGCGAAGAATAGGGAGAATCTGCCATGCGTTTATCGCGATTCCTACCGGTGCTTTTTTTGCTTTTGGCGGCTTTCGCGCTGGCGGCGGCCTCGCCCGGGGCGCTCAGCGCCGCTGACGCAGAGGTCGGCAAGCTGGCGCCTGTGCTGGCTGAAGACAGCCCGACGGCGATCCAGGGCCAGTACATCGTCGTCTTGCGCAAAGGCACCGATGCGGCCACGGCGGGCGGCGTCATCGAAGCCGCGCGCTCGCTGGGCGCCACGATTGATTTCACCTACACGGCGGCCCTGAACGGCTTTGCCGGCACACTCCCCGCCCGCGCGCTTGAGGCGGTCCGCGCGCACCCGGCCGTGGACTATGTCGAGGCCGACCAGGTCTTCACCGTCGTGGACGTGCAGCCAAACGCCACCTGGGGCCTCGACCGCATCGACCAGCGCAACCTGCCGTTGAATGGCACGTATGTCTACAACTACACCGGCGCCGGCGTCAACGCCTACGTCATCGACACCGGTATGCGGATAACCCACAATGAGTTCAGTGGCCGGGTCGGTGGGGGCTACACGGCCATCGGCGACGGCAACGGTTACAACGACTGCAATGGCCATGGCACCCACGTGGCCGGCACGGTCGGCGGGACGGTTTATGGCGTGGCCAAGAGCGTCACCTTCTACGCGGTTCGCGTCCTCGGCTGCAATGGCTCCGGCTCGACCTCACAGGTCATTTCCGGCGTGGACTGGGTGACTGCTGACCACCAGTCAAACGAGAAAGCGGTGGCCAACATGAGCCTGGGCGGCAGCGCGTCCAACTCGTTGGACAACGCCGTGCGAAACTCGATCGCCGACGGTGTGGTCTATGCCGTGGCTGCCGGGAACTCTGGCGCCAATGCCTGCAACTATTCACCCGCTCGCGTCGACGAGGCGATCACCGTTGGCGCCACGTCCAGTAACGACTTCCGCGCCAGCTTCTCCAACTTCGGCACGTGCGTGGACATCTTCGCCCCAGGCGTGAACATCACATCCGCCTGGTACACCAGCGACTTCGCCACGGCCATACTCGACGGCACGTCCATGGCCTCGCCGCACGTGGCCGGCGTGGCCGCGCTCTTCCTGCACGAAGGCGTCGCCACGGCGAACGTCTTCGGCCGCATCATCGCTTCCGGCACGCCGGGCGTGGTCGGGAATCCTGGCTCTGGTTCGCCGAACCTGCTGCTCTACTCATTTAACGAGGACGGCGGCGGCGGAGGCGGCGCGTGTGACGGGCCGCCAGACTTCACCGGTACCCTCTCGGGCACCGGCGACGTCGACTACGGCTGGTATTACGCGACAGCGGGCACGCACGAGCTGTGCCTTGAGGGCACCGGACCAGACTTCGACCTCTACCTGCTGAAGCGCGGCTTCTTCGGCGGCTGGAGCGTCGTGGCCTCCTCGCTTAGCCCGGACTCAAGCGAGAGCATCACCTACAGTGGCACGTCCGGGTACTACCTGTGGTACATCCGCTCCTATCAGGGCTCGGGCTCGTGGGAGCTGTGGCTGAGCT
>JBFGLK010000129.1:0-7705 GCA_041576195.1 Promineifilaceae bacterium (SeqCode) | reverse complement strand
GACCGTGGCCCACGCCGCCCCGGCCATCAGCAGGGGCCAGTCGGAGCGACTGAGTTGCTGCAGCGTTTGCAGGCCGACCGGCAGCGTGGTCAGGCGATCGCCGCTCAGGTAGAGCAGCGGGCTGAGCAGGTCCCCCCAGTAGACGACGAAGGCGAGCAGGGCCACGCCCAGCGCGGTCGTGCGGGCCAGCGGCAGGGCCACGCGACGCCACAGCGTCAGGACGTTGGCGCCATCCAGCCAGGCGGCGTCGTAGAAGGCCCGGGGGATGCGGCGAAAGGCGCGATAGAACATGAGGACGTAGAAGGGGCTCGTGCCCATCCAGGCCGGGGCGATCAGGGCCCAGGTGCTGTCCAGCCAACCGAGCTCCCGATAGATGATGAACCGCGTGGACCACAGGGCGATGCCCGGGACCATGAGCACCGCCAGCGAAAGCACGACCCAACGCCGCTGGGCCGCGCGCGACTGGAGGGCGATGGCCAGGCCGGCCCAGGAGCCAGTGACCACCGTCAACGGCACCGCCAGCGCACACACCAGGAGGCTGTTGGCCGTATAGCGGCCCAGCGGCAGGAGCGCCCAGACGCGGGCGACGTTGTCCAGGGTGGCGCCCGGTGGCAGAAGGCGAAGATCGCGAGGCAGGGGGCGGCCCGGCGGCAGCAGCGCGGCCCCGATCAGCCAGACCAGGGGCAACAGGAAGAGCGCCACGAGCGACAGGCGCACGACGAGGCGCAGGGCGCGGGCGAGGCGGCGGCGGCTCATAGGACGAACGTCTCCTCCGTCGTGCCGACGTTCCACTGGCGGGCGATCACATAGAGCAGGGCGACCACGACGCCGGTGAGGGCGTAGAGCACCCACAGGGCCACGCTGGCCGGCCCGAACGCGCCCAGATCGAAGCCCTGCTCGTAGACGAAGAGGGGCAGCGTATAGGTGGCGTAGTAGGGGCCGCCGCCAGTGGTGATCAGAATAGCGTTGAACGAGCTCTCCAGCGTGATCACCGCGTCGCGGAAGGCCAGGAGCAGGAGGATCGGGGCCAGGAGCGGCAGGGTGACGTAGCGCAGCACGGCCAGGCTGCCGGCACCGTCGATGCGCGCCGCCTCTTCGAGTTCGTCCGGCAGGTCGTAAAGGGCGGCCAGGCTGACCAGGAACCCCTCTCCTATCTGCCAAAAGCTCATCAGGATCAAGGCCGGCTTGGCCCAGAGCGGGTCGACGAACCAGGCCGGCGGGGTGAGGCCGACGGCGCCGAGCAGGAGATTGAGCGGGCCGTAGAGCGGGTTGAGGATCCAGAGCCAGGCCAGGGCATAGGCGACGGTGGGCACGGTCGTCGGCAGATAGACGGCGGCGCGGAACCAGCCAAGGAAACGGCCGCCGCGGCGCAAGAGCAGGGCCACCAGCAGCGCGCCGGCGACGCGGAGCGGCACCGGCAACAGGATCAGCGCCAGCGCGTTCTGCAGGCTCAGGTTGAACAATTCGTCCGTGTATGTCAGAATGAAATTGAGGGTGCCGGCCCATTGTGGGCTGGAAAGACCGTCATAGTGGAAAAACGCCAGACCAAACGAGAGGAGTGCCGGTAGCAGGACCAGGATGACGATGCCCGCTCCATAGGGCATGAGCAGGAGGCGCACTTGCCAGCGGCGGTCCAGGCGGCGACGAAAAGGGGGAGTCATGCGGGAACTCTATCGACCGGGCGGACGTCTTAGGGAAAGAAGGCGTGGCCATACCCGCCGGGCGACCGGCCCACCTGGTGCCGCATCAGTATAAAGGAGATGCGCAAATGAACAAGGTTCCACGATTGATCAGCCAACTCTTAGGCCTGCTCCTGCTCCTGCTGCTGCTGGCCGGCTGCGGGGCGGCCCCGGGCGAGGAGCCGTCGGCGAGCCAGCTGGCGGCCGACGACGCCGCGGCAGTCGAGACGACGGAGGCCCCGGCGCTCACGCCGCTCGAACCCGAGGAGACGGAGGGACAGGAAATGGCCGAAGAGACCACGGGGTCAGGGGCGACCCGGCCCGAGCAAGCGGAGGCGGCCGAGCCGGTGGCGCCGGTCGTCGTGGACCTGAGCCAGGTGACGGCGGAGCCGGTAACCGGTGACGAGCCGCGGGAGATGCCGGCACCCGGTGTCCCGGACCCGCTCGTCGCTCTCGTGCATAAGATGAGCCAGGATCTGGCCAACCGCCTGTCTGTCGACGTCGGCGACGTCAAGACGGTGGAGACGCGGTCCGTTGACTGGCGCGACAGCAGCCTGGGTTGCCCCCAGCCGGGGCAGATGTACATGACCGTGATCACCCCCGGCTACGAGGTTGTCCTGGAGGTCCAGGGCAAGCGCTACATTTACCATGCCGACATGCGGGAGAACTTCGTCACCTGCGAAAACCCCGAGCCCGGCCTCAGCCCCACGAAGCCAGACAGCTAGCCACGCGGCCCGATGGGCCGCCAAGAAGCGGGAGTTGACAGCGCGCCGCGGTGACGAACCGCGGCGCGTGGCGTTGGGGGGATCAGCCGAATAACGTCGGCCCGAGGGAGATAATGAGGTAGATGAGCACGAGGAAGACGATGGCCGCGGCGACGATTAAACCCAGCAGCATGGGGGAGGGCCGGGTCGCGCGACGACGTCCGTGGTCGACTGGGACCGCGCTGACCGCCTTCTCGGCGGCCGACTGCGTGGGAACCCGGGCCATGATCTCGTCGCTCATCCAGTCGCTCTGGGGCATGTCGCGCAGCCAGTCGGGGATCTCCTCGGCGACCGTCTGTTCAATGTCCCCGAAGATGTCATGGGCCTCGGCCTCGTCGGCCTCGGCCTCCAGGCCCGACTCCTCGCGCAGCCAGTCAGGCACGGTGTCCCCTTGGGCCTGGTTGGCGAAGCTGGCGCCGCGATCGGAGATGGGCAGGGCAGGAGCGGTAGGCTGAGGAGTGCCTTGCAGGATCGCCAGGCGGGCCTGGGCTTCCCGGTGTTCGGGGCGGAGCTTGAGCACGCGGCGCAAGAACACCTCTTCTTGCTCTTCAGATGGCACGATCGTGCTGAGCAGATACCAGGCGTCGACGTGGTCCCGCTCCTGGTGCAGGAGGTTGGCCAGCAGGAGGTGGGCCTGCTCGTTGTTGCCGTCGCGGACCGCTTCTTGTGCTTGTTGCCACAAGTCGCTCATGCAATCAATCCCCCTTACTACGCGGCAAGTCGCCCGATTGGCGCCTATTGTAGCACAGACGACGCCCGTCAAATTGCCTGGCCGGGGCTGGCGGGCAGGATGGTGGCGAAGACGGGACAGTTGTAACCGTGGTGGGCCTGGCAGTGGACGGCGACGGCGGGATCTGCCGGCACGCCCCAGCGCCAGAGGGCGCGCGCCAGGTGGCAGAGGGGCAGGCCGACGACCGCGGCGTAGCATCCGGCCAGCGCCAGCGCCGGGCGGAAGACGGGGTGTTGGATCGCGTAGGCGCCCGCCTTGTCCAGGGGATCGCCCGTGGCCACGTAGGTCTCGATCTCCTCATCCCCGTAGTGGCGCATCGGCACGTCCACCGTGGCCACGTCGGTGATGACCGCGCCCGTGTCCGTGCGCCAGAGGACGATGCCCGTGTGCACCTGGTGGATGCGCCCGCGCAGCCGATGCAGCATGCGCCGGGCATCGGCCGCGTCTACCGGCTTGTTCAGCATCTCCCCGTCCAGGGCCACCGTCGTGTCGGCGGCGATGATGATCGCCGTCCCGGGCCCCAGCCGGCGGGCGATGGCCGCCGCCTTGAGGCGGGCCGTCTCCACCACGTTGCGGGCCGGGTCGGGGATGGCGACGCTCTCCTCGTCGACGTCGGCCGTCATCTGGCGTGCCGGCAGCCCAAGCAGGGCGATCAGCCGGCGTCGCCGGGGCGAGGCGGAGGCCAGGATCAGGTCGAAACCTGTGGCGGGCGGGGGCGAATCCATGTCGTCGGGTGCGGGCCCGAACGCAAAGAAGGCCAGGTCCTGCCGGGCAGGCTGGCCTTCTTTGCGGCGCGATGGGTCGCGCGGATCCGCCTACTTGACTTCGACGGTGGCGCCGGCCTCCTCGAGCTTGGCCCGAGCGTCGGCGGCCGCTTCCTTGCTGATGGCTTCCAGCACCTTGTTGGGCGCGCCGTCGACCAAATCCTTGGCTTCCTTGAGGCCCAGCCCGGTCAGGGCGCGGACTTCCTTGATGACCTGGATCTTCTTGGCGCCGAAGTCGGTGAGGATGACGTCGAACTCGGTCTGCTCCTCCTCTTCGACCGCCTCGGCGGCGGCGGCCATCGGCATCATGCCCATGGCCATGGGCGCGGCGGCGCTGACGCCCCACTTCTCTTCCAGCATCTTGGTCAGCTCCGCCGCTTCCAGCAGGGTCAGAGCGCTCAGGTCTTCGACGATTTTGGCGAGATCAGCCATGATAAGAATCCTCCAGTAAAGGCAGAAATGTCGGTTACAGGGTGATGAACGGGCCGGCTCAGGCGGCCTCGGCGCCTTCCGCCGACTCGGCGTAGGCATTGAAAACATTGACCAGCTGGCGGACGCCGCCGGCGACGGTGCCGGCCACGTTACGCGCCGGGGTGCTGATGAGGCCGATGAGCTGGGCGCGCAGCTGCTCCAGGTTGGGCAGCTTGGCCAGGTCTTCGACGTCGGCCGCGCTCAAGATGCGATTGCCCAGGACGCCGCCCTTGATGACGAAGCTCTCGTTGTCCTTGGCGAAGTCCACCAGGGTCTTGGCCAGTGCCGGCACCTCGCCGATGGCGAAGCCGGAGGCGACCTGGCCCAGGAGCAGATCCTCGGGGACCGGGTGGCCGGTCTCACTGAGGGCCAGGCCGAGCAACGTGTTCTTGGTGACGCTAAGGACGCCCGAGGCCTCCCGGACGTTGCCGCGCAGGGCTTCCATCTTCTTGACGTTGGTGCCCGTGTATTCGGCCAGGAACAGGGCCCGGCTCTCTTCCAGCCATTGGCGGTATTGGGCCAGGAGATCTTCTTTGCGTTCGCGTGAAATAGCCAATGCGTGTCACCTCCTCGACGGGTGTGTGGCGCGTTGCCTTGAGCCGGCGCCGGCCGGGACAGAAAAACCCTCACACCGGCCGGTGTGAGGGTTCAAGACGCGACGTTGGCGGCGGCCGCGGGGAGGCGGCGCGCCCGTGTTGCTGAACCATTCACCTCGGCTGGCGGTGGATTAAGCCGGTCGATGCCGGCACCAGCTGTCTTCGGTAAGACGGTCTGTGCTTTCGATTGTCAAGCCGGCGTATTCTACGCCAATGCCTCGTTGACGTCCACCCGGATGCCGGGGCCCATCGTGTTGGCCACGGTCATGCGGCGCACGTAGGCGCCCTTGACGCTGGCGGGCCGGGCCTTCTTGATGGAGTCGATCATCATCTGCAGGTTGTCGCTCAGCTGGTCCAGGCTGAAGCTGGCCTTGCCGATGGGGGCGTGGACGTTACCGGTGCGGTCGACGCGATAGGAGACGCGGCCCGCCTTGGCCTCTTCGATCAGGCGAGGCAGATCGGGGCCGGGGGCGACGGTGCCGGCACGGGGGTTGGGCATGAGCCCGCGCGGGCCGAGCACACGGCCCAGGCGGCCGACCTTCCCCATCATCGCCGGGACGGCGATGGCGACGTCGAACTCGGTCCAGCCGCCCTGGATCTGGGCGATGATCTCGTCGTCGGCGATGACGTCAGCGCCGGCGTCGCGAGCGATCTGGGCGTCCTCCCCTTCGGCGAAGACGAGAACGCGCACCGTCTTGCCCAGCCCGTGCGGCAGCACGATGACGTCGCGCACCATCTGATCCGCCTTACGCGGGTCGACGCCCAGGCGGAAGTGGACCTCGACGGTAGGGTCGAAGCTGGTGGTGGCCGTGTCCTTGATTAACTGCAGGGCTTCGGCCCGGCTGTAATACTTGCTGCGATCGACCTTGGCGGCCGCCTCGCGATATTTGCGTCCGTGTTGAGCCATGTTGGTTCCTCGTGGTGCTGGCGGCCCAGGGGCCTCCCACTAGCAAGCGCCGGCCGGCGACTGCCGGCGGGCGGTCAGTCGGCGATGGTGATGCCCATGCTGCGCGCCGTGCCGGCAATGATGTTCATCGCCGCTTCGACGTCGTTGGCGTTCAGGTCCTTCAGCTTGATCTCCGCGATCTCACGGAGCTGCTGCCGGGTGACCTTGCCCACCTTGTCCCGGTTGGGCACCGCCGAACCCCCACTCACGCCGGCGGCCCGCTTCAGCAGGTCCGCGGCTGGCGGGGTCTTAAGGATAAAGTTGAAGCTGCCATCCTGGAACACGGTCACCTCGACCGGCACGATCTGGCCGACCATGCTCGAGGTCTTGGCGTTGTAATCCTTGCAGAACTGCATCAGGTTGATGCCGTGCGGGCCCAGGGCGGTGCCGACGGGCGGGGCCGGGGTCGCCTTGCCGCCCTGAATCTGAATTTTGACGACTGCTTTGATCTTCTTAGCCATGCGGTCTCCTTGGAGTACAAGCGCCCATGCGGGCTCCTCCAGCGTTAGGGGTTATCGGGGACGTTTGTCCCGCAGGGTTATACCTTTTCGACGTGCAGGAAGTCCAGCTCGACGGGGGTCTCGCGGCCGAAGAAAGATACCAGAACGACCACCTTGGCCCGCTCGGCGTCGATGTCTCGCACCGTGCCGATGAAGTCGGAGAACGGGCCGGAGCCGATGCGGACCTTCTCCCCGATCTGGAAGTCGAACTTCATCTTCGGGGCCTCGGCCTCCATGCGGTTCATGATCTTGGCCACGTCTTCGGCGCGCAGCGGGATCGGTTCGTCCCCCTGGCCGACAAAACCGGTGACGCCGGGCGTGTTACGCACGACGTACCAGGAGTCCTCGTCCAGGAGCATCTGCACCAGGATATAGCCGGGGAAGAGGCGGCGCTCGGTCGTCCGGCGCTTGCCGTCCTTTATCTCGATCTCCTCTTCGGTCGGCACGACCACGTCGAAGATCTTATGCTGCATATTCATGGTCTCGATGCGCTGCTCGATGCTATGGCGCACCTTGTTCTCATACCCCGAATAGCAGTGGACGACGTACCATTGCGCCTCTTCCATGCCGGGAATGCCTGTGGTGGTTTGCGCTTCTTCAGCCATTATTGAATCCATATCCGGTGTGGCTATGGTCACGGTCTGCCGCCGGGCCCCGTCACGTTACGAGGCCGAGGAGGAGGTTCAGCAGCCGCGAAAAAGAGAAATCCAGGAAGCCAAGGAAGAGGGCCATGGCGGCCGTGACGGCCAGCACAATGAGTGTCAGGCGCTGGGACTCGTCGCGGGTGGGCCAGGTGACCTTATTCAATTCGGCGCGGGTTTCCCGGAAATACTTGACCACGGGATTGACCTGACGCGTCTCGGCTTTCTTCTCTTGTGCCACGTTTATTGTTCCTTACCCCGGAATAAACACGTGCAGGCTACTGAGGCGCCTTGCCTGCCGCCAGTAGCCTGCGTGGAAACAGGGGGTGCAGGACTCGAACCCGCAGCCTGCGGTTTTGGAGACCGCTGCTCTACCAGTTGAGCTAACCCCCTACATCGCAGGCCCTATTGTAGATTAGCGGGTCTCCCGATGCAACCGGTGCTGCCGGCAGCGAGGGCAATACTTCGCCAGCTCGAGACGGTTCGGATCGTTGCGCCGATTCTTCTCGGTGGTGTAATTGCGTTCCTTGCACTCCGTGCAGGCCAGCGTAACGAGGGTCCTGACTGCTTTCTTAGCCATATGCGTATTCCAGAGGTTATTCGGGCCGGCGCTG
>JBFGLK010000128.1:0-7722 GCA_041576195.1 Promineifilaceae bacterium (SeqCode) | reverse complement strand
CGCCGAGGATGTGCCAGGCGGTCTCCGACGTCTCGTAGGAGTAGCCCGGGTCGTTGGTGGCCACGCACTCGCCCCAGCCGACCAGGCCCTCGGCCGCCACCCGCAAGAGCAGGCAGTCGCGCGCCTGCTGCGGCCCGAAGCTGGTGACAAACGGGGCGATCAGCGTCTGGCGATGTAGGTAGAGGTCAACGCGCTCGATCCTCATGGGGCGCGCAGATTGTCCACTTCAACGGGGGAGAGGATGGCGAAGGTGCCGGTGACGCTGGCGACGAGCGTCCCGTTCTGGCTGACCCGGCACTGGGTGGTGATGGTGCGCGAACCGAGGTGGACGGTCTCCGCCTCGGCGTCCAGCGGGCCGGGCCGCACCGGGCCGTGGTAGCGGATCTGCATATCCTGGGTCACTAGCCGGGGCTCGCCCAGGGCGGAGAGGGCCGCGCCGCCACAGACGAAGTCGGCCAGGGCGAAGGCGATGGCCCCGTGGGCGATGCCGTGGGGGTTGAGCAGGTGGTCGCCGACGACGAGCGAGCCGGCGCAACGGCCGTCGCCGAACTGGCTGAAGCGCACGCCGAGGAGCTGGCCAAAGGCGCCCACCGGCGCCTGGGCCGGCTGGGACAGGGCCTCCAAGACGGCGCGGGCGATCGCGCCGGCATCGGCGCTCAGCGCCGCCAGCAGCGCCTGGCCCTCCGCGCGTGACTTGGCGGTCATGGGGGCTAGCCGGGCTCGGCGCGGCCGGCGGACTGGGCCGCCGTGAGATCGTAGAGTGGGAGCTGCACGGTGAAGATGCTGCCCTGGCCTGGCTCGCTGTCAACCCAGATCTGCCCGCCGTGCACCTCGACGATGGAGCGCACGAGCGCCAGGCCCAAGCCGGTGCCGTCGACCTGGCGGTGGGCCTGCGAGCGGAAGAAGCGATCGAAGATGAAGGGCAGCTCCGTGGCCGGAATGCCGGTGCCCCGATCCTGCACGCGCACCAGCACCATGCCGTCGGAAGTGGTCAGCTGTATGAGCACGTCCGACTCCGGCGGCGAATACTTGATCGCGTTATCCACCAGGTTGCTGATCGCCTGCCGCAGCTGCTGTACGTCCCCCAGCACCAGGATGACCTCACTCGACAGGCTGAGCCGCAGGCGGATCTCCTTCTGCATGGCGTGGCCCTGGAGGTCGGCCAGCACGTCGCGCACCACGCGCGCCATGTCGCACGCCTGGCGCGTCAGGTCGATGCGGCTGCTGATGCGCGCCAGGTCGAGCAGGCTGTTGACGAGATCCAGCATGCGTTCCGAGCTGCCGGCAATGTGGCCCACGTAGGAGCGCTGCATGTCTGTCAGGTTGTCCATCTCGCTCAGCATGCGGGCGAACTCGATGATCGAGCTGAGCGGGGCCCGCAGGTCGTGGGAGACGGTGGCCACGAAGTCCGTCTTCGACTCGGTCATCCGCTTGAGGTAGGTGATGTCCTGCAAGATGAGGATGCGACCGTAGTCGGGGATGGGCGCCAGCGTGCACAGCCAGACCGAGTCGTCGCCGAGAGCGATCTCGGTGCGCCGGGCCTCACCGTTCAGGACGGGTTGGCCGAGGAAGTGGGCCAGCGCCGCCGGCCGCAGGACGCTGGTCGCTCGCCGGCCGATGGCGTCCCGAGTCAGGCCCAGGCGGTTGCGTGCCTGCCGGTTGAGGAGCACGACCCGTTTCTCGCGATCGGTGATTATGACCGGGTTGCCGTTGTGCTCGAGCGTGGCCTCGAGCTGTTGCTGGCGGGACTCGGCCTGGCGATAGAGCATGGCGTTCGCCAGGGCTACGGCGATGGCCGTGCCAATGGTCAGGGCCCGCTCCACGTCGCGGCCGTCGAATGGGCCGTCCAGCTTGTTGACCAGCTCCAGCGCCCCGATGACCCGGCGCCGGAAGACGAGCGGCACGCAGAGCAAGGACTGGGTGGAAAAACCCGTGCGCGAGTCGACTTCGCCGAAATGGAGTGGGTGCTGGCCGGCGTCGTTGGTATAGATCCACTGGCCGGTCTTCGCCGTGTGGCCGACCAGCCCCTGGCCCAGCGGCACCTCAATGCGGGCCATCACGTCGCTGGCGGTGCCCATGTTGGCCAGGACCCGGACCGTGCGCCGGGCCTCGTTGACCAGCCAGAGCGAGGTCGCCTCCACGTTCCAGCTCGTGTGCACCTGGCGGATAGCCGTGCGCACGACGTGCTCCAGGTCGAGCGAGGAGGTGATGGCCCGGGTCAGGCGGATGAGGTCGCGGGCCTCCAGCTGGCCGTGGGCCTCCAGCCGGGCCGCCTGGGTGAGCCGGCGCGCCCCCTGGATGGCCAGGGCGGCCGCTTCGGCCAGCTCGCCCAGGATGCTCTCCTCGCGCTCGCCAAAGGCGCGTGGCGCCTGCCGGTTCAGCACTCCGAGCACGCCCAGGATCTCAGCCGGCGGGCCGGCGACGGGCCTCGCGGCCGGCCCGTTATCGCCGGCGTCGGGGGCATGGTGCAGCGGCACCAGCAGGAGGGCGCGGGCGTTGCAGCCGTCGGTCAGGCGGATGCCGGCACCGGAGAAGGCCGCCTCGCGGCGGTTGGCCCCGCCGCGAAAGACGGGCGCCAGCAGCGGGTGATCGGGCGGGAGCGTCAGGTCGGCCACGGTGACGACGTGCTCCACGTCCTGGCGGTAGGCGGCCAGCTCGCCCTGGTCCGCGTCCCAAAGCCAGAAGACGGCGTCCTCCGCCTCGGCCAGTTCCTGGGCCGCCGCCAGCGTCAGCTGCATCACCTCTTCCACCGTCTCCGTGCCCATGAGCGCCTTGTAGACGGCCACCAGCCGGCCCCGTTCCTGCAGGCGCAGGCGCAGCTCGTCGTTGGCCCGCTGCAGCTGGCCCGTCTGTGGCGTGCGCTCCTTCGAGGCCTGCTGCTGGGTGAGCACGCGCGCGATCGTCTCGTCGACCTCGTCCGTGGTGAATGGCTTGATGAGGTAATCGCGCGCGCCCAGGCGGAACGCCTCGATGGCGCTCTGCTCCGAGCCATAATCGGTCATCAGTACGATGGGGATTTCGACCGAGTCCTGGGCGAGCCGCTGCAGGACGTCGAGCCCGGTCATTTCCGGCAGGTTGAGGTCCAGCATGACCAGGTCGGGCTTGTCCTCGCCGATGAGGCGCAAGCCTTCGCGCCCGTCGTGAGCGTGGGCGGTGCGGTAGCCCAGCGCGGGTAGGAGCCGCTCGGTGAGATGCTTGACCAGTTCTTGGCTGTCGTCGATGACGAGTATGAGCTCGTTGCTCATGCTGCTCGCAACCGTCCCCTCAGTCGGGTATACTCGGCCTGGAAGAACTGTTGGGCGCGTGGCGGTCGGCCCCAGGGGGCGCTGCCGGCACCGGCTCAGGGCCGCCAGACATATTGTCAGGATTATAGCATAGGCCATTGGTCCTGAGCATGATGGCAGACCCCGTACTGTGGTACGGGGAGGTGGGGCATCTGGGGGCCGCCACTACAGGGAGAAGAGCGATGAACCGCGTCGTCCGCGCCCCTCGGGGCACGCACCTCCATTGCAAGGGCTGGCCGCAAGAAGCTGCCTATCGCATGCTGCAGAACAACCTGGATCCGGAGGTCGCCGGCGACCCCGAGAATCTGATCGTCTACGGCGGCCGCGGCCGGGCCGCCCGCAACTGGGAGGCGTTCGACGCCATCCTGGCGGCGCTGCGCGATCTCGAAGGCGACGAGACGCTCCTCGTGCAAAGCGGCAAGCCGGTGGCCGTCTTCCGCACCCACCCCGACGCACCACGCGTGCTGCTGGCCAACTCCAACATCGTGCCCTACTGGGCCACGCAGGAGAACTTCGATCGCTGGGAACAGGAAGGCCTGATCATGTACGGCCAGATGACGGCCGGCAGCTGGATCTACATCGGCACGCAGGGGATCCTGCAAGGCACCTACGAGACGTTCGGGGCCGCCGCGCGGGCCGCTGGCTGGCCATCGCTGAAGGGCAAATGGGTGCTGACGGCGGGCCTGGGCGAGATGGGCGGCGCCCAACCCCTGGCGATCACCATGAATGAGGGCGTCGGCCTTATCGTCGAGGTGGACGAGTGGCGGGCCAACCGCCGCCTGGAGCACCGCTACATCGACGAAGTGGCCGAGGATCTGGACGAGGCGCTGCGCCGCGTTCGGCATTACGTCGAGGCGGGGCAGCCGCGGTCGATCGGCCTGATCGGCAATGCGGCCAGCATCTTCCCGGCGCTGGTCGAGCGTGGCCAGATCCCGGACGTGGTCACGGACCAGACCTCGGCGCACGACCCACTGGCGTACTTTCCCCACCACCTCACGTTTGCGGACGGCCGCCAGCTGCGCCAGGAGAACCCGCGCCAGTTCCAGGAGATGGCCATGCAGTCGATGGCCGAGCAGTGCGCGGCCATGGTGGCGATGCAGCGACAGGGGGCGATCGTCTTCGACTATGGCAACAACCTGCGCCAGCGCGCGTTGGACGCCGGCGTGGCGGACGCTTTCAGCTATCCCGGCTTCATCCCGGCCTACATCCGGCCGCTGTTCTGCGAGGGCAAGGGCCCGTTTCGCTGGGTAGCGCTGAGCGGCGATCCGGCCGACATCCACGTTACCGATCGGGCGGTGCTCGAGCTCTTCCCGGAAGACGCGCACCTGCGCCGGTGGATCGAGATGGCCCAGGAGCAGGTGCACTTCCAGGGGCTGCCGGCACGTATCTGCTGGCTTGGCTACGGGGAGCGGGCCCGCGCCGGCCTGCGCTTCAATGAGCTGGTGGCCAGCGGCGCCGTGCGTGCCCCGATCGTGATCGGTCGCGATCACCTGGACGCCGGCTCCGTGGCCAGCCCAAACCGGGAAACCGAGGCGATGCGCGACGGCTCGGACGCCATTGCCGACTGGCCCATCCTCAACGCCCTGATCAACGCCGTCAGCGGGGCCACCTGGGTCAGCTTTCACCATGGCGGCGGCGTGGGCATCGGCTATAGCCTGCACGCCGGTCAGGTCATCGTCGCCGACGGCACCCCCGAGGCGGCCGCGCGGCTGGAGCGCGTGCTCACGGTCGACCCGGGCATGGGCGTGGCCCGCCACGTCGACGCCGGCTACGAGCGGGCGATCGAGGTGGCGCGCGAGCGGGGCGTCAAGATCCCCATGCTGCGCTGACCCGCGCTGGGGCGCGTTGGCCAGGACCTTTGGGGGGGCTTCCGACTTTACGTAATGTAAGGCGCGTGCTATATTGGGGCCGATTTGCGCCCGCTCGCGGCGCTCGCCGGTGGATGCCGGCGACCTGGAGGCAGAACAGTGAAAGCACACCGGAAGTTGGCCAAACACGTCATCTGGGTGATCGCCCTACTGCTGGTCCTGGCGGCCTGCGAGCGCCCGTTGCAGCAACCGTTGGTGCCGGGCCCGCTTCCCACCCAGGCGCCGCCCACGCAGGTGGCCGCGGCCCCCACCGCCCTGCCGGCACCCACCGAGGCCCCGGCCCCTACCGCGGTCCCGGCCGAGACCGAGATGCCCGCGCCGACCGAGCGCACCGTCCCCACGGAAGCGCCCACCGGCGAGTCCCCGCGCCCCACCGTCGAGCCCACCGTGGAACCAACGCCCGAGCCCACGCTCGAGCCCACGCTCGAGCCCACGCCCGCACCCACCGCGGAACCGACGCCGGACCCGACGCCCGAACCCACGCCCGAACCCACGCCCGAGCCGACCCCGGCCCCGACCGACGCGCGGCCGACCACGCACGTGGTGGCACCCGGCGAGACGCTCTACCGCATCAGTCAGCGCTACGGTGTCTCCTGGGTCGCCCTGGCTGAGTTCAACGGCCTGACCAACCCGAACGACCTCTCCGTCGGCCAGGTGCTACAGATCCCGCCATTGGACGGCGGCACGCCCGCGCCGCCCGCGCCGCTGCGCCACGTCGTCCAGGTGGGCGAGACGATCTTCCGCATCTCCCTGGCCTATGGCGTGCCCTGGATGGCGCTGGCCGAGGCGAATGGTCTCGAGGCGCCATATATCATCTACCCGGGCGACGAGCTCGTGATCCCGACGGAGTAGCGCGGCGCCGCCGCGCCCGGGCCCGCGGGAAGCCGAAGCGGCCACGGTGAGCCGTGGCCGTTTTCGCTTGTGGCCGGCGCGGCAGGTGGTCGCCTGGCGACCGCGAACCGGGCGACCAAACGACCACGCGGACTCACCCTGGACGGTCTCCTATGTGGCAAGGGGTTATCGCGGCCTACCGCGACCAGCTACCGTTCGACGCGGAGACACGCGTCGTCAGCCTAAACGAGGGCAACACGCCCCTCATCGCCGCGCCGCGCCTGGCCGAGGCGGTCGCGCCGGGGGCGGGGCTGCAGCTCTACCTGAAGTACGAGGGGCTGAACCCGACCGGGTCCTTCAAAGACCGGGGAATGACGACGGCCATCACTCAGGCGGTGCGCGAGGGGGCCGGCGCCGTGATCTGCGCCAGCACCGGTAACACGGCGGCCAGCGCCGCGGCCTACGCCGCCCGCGCGGGGCTACGCTGCGTCGTGCTGGTGCCCGAGGGCAAGATCGCCCGGGGTAAACTGGCCGCCTGCCTGGCCTACGGCGCGGACGTGATCAGCATTGACGGCTCCTTCGACGACGGCCTGTCCATGGTGCGCGAGATCGCCGAGCGGCTGCCCATCGCTCTGGTCAACTCGGTGAACCCATGGCGGCTGGAGGGGCAGAAGACGGGCGCCTTCGAGATCTGCGACCAGCTGGGTGGGCGGGCGCCCGACTGGCACTGTCTGCCGGTGGGCAATGCCGGCAATATCACCGCCTACTGGATGGGCTACCGGCAATATGGCCGCGGGCTGCCCCGCCTCCTCGGCGGGCAGGCGGCCGGCGCCGCCCCGATCGTCCGCGGCCGGATCGTCGAGCGGCCGGAGACGATCGCCACCGCCATCCGCATCGGCAACCCGGCCCGCTGGCGCCAGGCCGTGGAGGCGCTCGATGAGTCCGACGGCCTGATCACGGCGGTGACCGACGAGGAGATCCTGCAAGGCTGGGGCCTGCTGGCCCGGCTGGAGGGCATCTTTGTCGAGCCGGCCTCGGCCGCCGGAGTCGCGGCCCTCAAGCAACAGATCGCCGGCGGCCAGATCGATCCGGGGGGCCGGGTGGCCGTTTGCGTGCTCACCGGCCATGGTCTGAAGGACCCGGACACAGCGGTAGCCCAGGCAGCCTCGCCGCGGACGTTGCCGGCCGACGTGGCGGCGTTGGAAGCCTATCTGCGGGAGCGGGGCTAGGGGTTACGATTCAGCGGGGGCCAGGAGATCTTCCCGGATCCAGCCGGCCACGCCGTCGAGCGTGCTCACCTCCTGCCAGATGGCGCCGCCGAAGCTGGCGCGCCGCGGCAGGAGGACGACCGTGTCCCCGTTGTCTACCTGAACCACAAGGCCTCCGCCAGGGGTGCGGCGCAACCAGGTCGTGCTGGCGTTGGGCCGGACGACGGCCGTCTCGCCAGAGATGGGGGTCGGGGTGAGCGTCGGGGATGGCGTGGTCGTAGGCGTGGGCGTGGGTGTGGCGGTGGGGGTGCGGGTGGCTGTCGCCGTGGCGGCCGGCGTGGCGGTGGGAGCGGGCGTGCCGCCGGCGCCGGTGGCCGGCGGGGTTGGCGTGGCGGTGGGCGGCGCCAGCGCCGCGTCGAGCGTGGCCGTCTCAGTGGCGGATGGCCGGGCGGGCGGCCCGGAGAAGGCGCCGCTCACCGGGGTGCCGGCAGTTGGCGAGACCGCGAGTTCGGGGCCGGTGTCCGTGGGGGG
>JBFGLK010000127.1:0-7742 GCA_041576195.1 Promineifilaceae bacterium (SeqCode) | reverse complement strand
CTGTCGACGCGCCCGGTGATGGCGATGGCCCGCCGTCGGGCCGGCAGGGGGGAGGTGAGATGAAGCGCGTGGGGTTGATTGGGGCCGGCTTCGAGGAGCTCGCGGCGCACGGCCCCGGGTGGGCGCACACGACGAACCTGATGCGGCCAGGGTAGCGTTCGGCGGCCCTGAAGACGGGTGGGCGCTGCCGCCAACCAACACTCCTATAGCCTGTTTGCGTCCAATTCTGCTAACATGGGTATTCGTGGCGGGCGGCTGCCGTCCGCCAGATACCTGGTGGGGTTGAAAAGGAGTTTTACTCATGAAATGCCGGCATCTGCTATCGATCTCTGGGTTGATCGTCCTGGCCGCCTGGTTGGTGGCCTGCGGAGGCGGCGAAGTCAGCGTCAGCACGGCGCGCATCGCCGAGGCCCGTTTGGCCAAGGACCAGGCCGGTGGCCAGGTCACGACCACCTTCGCCCCAACGGACACCTTCTACCTGCTCGTCGATCTGGCCAACGCGCCCGACGACACGCGGGTGAAGGCGTCCTGGACGGCGGTCGACGTCGAAGGGGCGGCGCCCAACACAGTGCTCGACGACGTCGAGTTGACCTCGTCCGACGCCACCCTCACCTTCGACCTGACCAACGACAACCCGTGGCCCGCCGGGGATTACCAGGTCGAGCTGTTCCTCAATGGGGAGCTGGACCGCACGCTGAGCTTCCGCGTGGCCTCGCAACTCGGCCAGGCGCCGACGCCGGAGCCCACCGCCGAGCCGACGCCAGAGCCCACGCCCGACATGGCCACCGGCGAGGTGACCGAGCTGGCCAGCGTCAAGTCGGCCATCGTGCAAATCGAGGCCCAGGGCACCTTCGTCGATCCGGAGGTCGGCACGATGCTCAACGTGGCCGGGCGCGGCTCGGGCTTTATCATCGACCCCAGTGGCATCGCCGTGACCAATAACCACGTCGTCACTGGCGCCGCCCTGTTGCGGGTCTGGGTGGGAGGCGAAAGCGAGCCGCGCAACGCGCGCGTCCTTGGCGTCTCTGAGTGCGCCGACCTGGCGGTCATCGATATCGACGGCGACGGCTACCCCTACCTGACGTGGTACGACGGCGTCGTGGACGTCGGCCTGGACGTCTACGCGGCCGGCTTCCCTCTGGGCGACCCGGAGTACACCCTGACGCGGGGTATCATCTCTAAGGCCCGCACCGGCGGCGAGACCTCCTGGGCGTCGGTGGACGACGTGGTCGAGCACGACGCCACCATCAACCCGGGCAACTCGGGCGGACCCCTGGTGTCGGGCGACGGCCGCATCGTGGGCGTCAACTACGCCAGCGTCTCCAGCACCAACCAGTATTACGCTATCGCCCAGGCGCAGGCGCTGCCGGTCATCGCCCGGCTACGGCAGGGGCAGGATTACCTGTCGATCGGCGTCAACGGCCTGGCCGTCAACGACGGCGAGTCCCTCTCCGGCATCTGGGTCTCCTCGGTGAAGTCCGGCTCGCCGGCCGACGTGGCGGGCGTGAAGGGTGGGGACATCATCCTGAGCCTGGAGAACCTGGTGTTGGCCACCGACGGCACCCTGGCCGACTACTGCGACATCCTGCGCAGCCACACCCCGGACGACACGCTGGCCCTCGAGGTGCTCCGCTTCGACACGCAGGAGGTGCTGGAAGGCCAGCTCAATGGGCGAGAGCTGGTGCGGTCCTTCTCCTTTGCCCAGGAGCTGAGCAATGGTTCCGGCGGGGCCGGGAGCACCGGGGGCGGCACGGCCACCTACGACGCTTACATGATCGTGACGGACGACTCGGGCCAGCTCTCGATGGAAGTGCCGACCGCCTGGAGCGACGTCAATGGCAGCGCCTGGACGATCGACGACGAGCCGATCGGCTCGGCCATCACCGCCGCGCCGGACGTGACCGGGTTCGCCCAAACCTGGGAGACGCCGGGCGTCTTCTTCGGCGCCACGGACCAGTTCGACCTGACCGTCCTGGAGTTGCTGGACAACTACGACTTCAGCGGTAGCTGCGCCTATGACGGTCGCTACGAGTACAGCGACCCGGTCTACGCCGGCTTCTACGACCTCTACCTCAGCTGCGGCGGCCTGGACACCATGCTCGTCGTGCTGGCCTCTGAGCCGGCGGATCAGAGCTACCACACCCTGGTCATCGTCCAGATCGTGACCGACGCGGACCTGGACGCGCTCGATCACATCCTGAACACGTTCATCGTGGGCGAGTAAATCCCCCCGCTGCTTGTGGCGCGATTTGCCTCGCGATTTTGGGCAAATCGCGCCACCTACCTCTCCTCAGGCGCCCACCAGCAGAAGCCCAGCCACAGGCAGAGAAAGCCTCCTGAATCATCCGGTCGGGGTCCGGCGCCGGCGGCGCCAGAGCGCAATGCCGATCACCGCCACGGCCGCCCCCGCCAGGCCCGCGCCCAGCCACAGGAGAGTCGACCGGTAGGCGGCCGGGTTGTCGAGCGCGTCGGTCACCACGTCCCGCAGCGGCGGCGCCGTGGGCTCGCGACCGACGGTGGCGATGATCGCCTCGACCCGGTCTGGCCGTGGGATCACCCAGTCGATGTGGCGATAAGCATCGTCGGCCACCAGGCGGATCGCGCCTGCCGGCCGCGGCGCCTGGAGGAAGAGGATGACGGCGTCGCCGGCCAGCGGGTTGTCCCGCTCGGGGTCCCAGCGCCCGAAATTCACCCGAATCCGGGCCGGCCCCTCCCCTTTGAACCAGCGCCGCACCTTCATGTCGACGACCCCCTGGTCGATGATCCGCTCGCCATCGCCCCCGTCCGTGGCCAAGGGCGCGGGCAGCGACAGGACGCCCTCCACTACCGCGTCGGCCGCCGTCGTTAGCTCCGCCAGGGTCGGGGGTCGGAGCGGCGTCGGCGGGTTAGCCATGGGGACGAACGGCTCTTCGGCGACACTAACCGGCGGCGCCAACAGACCCAGGGCCACCAGCAGGAGCGCCATGATGAGTCTGGCTTTCATGCGTGCTCGACCTTCGCTGGGGTGACTGTGGCTGCCAGCAGCCGGCCACGCCGCCGCCCGGCGCGGGTCGAGCACGCCCACGAGACGCCAGTGGGTTGTCTTACCGCTTTGGCTGAGTCCGGCACCCCCGCCATGCGCCACGGTCACCTCAATACCAGCGCTACGCTGCGGCTGGACTGGCGCAGGTCGCCATTCCCTGACCGCATGAACTCACCGATCATTATACTCGGGAAACGGCTCCTATGATCAAGGGGCTTGTGGCGCGATTTGCCTCGCGATTTTGGGCAAATCGCGCCACAGGGTGGGGTTGGTGAGGATCGGCGCGATCGGCTATCCTGGGGCGGAGAGCGGACGAGACAAAGGAGCAGATCGATGGCCGAGCTGAAGACTCAGGAAAACGATGCCAGCGTCGAGGCTTTCCTCGCCAGCGTCGACCACGACAAGCGGCGCGAGGACAGCTTCGCCATGCTGGCCCTCATGAAGGAAGTGACCGGCGAAGAGCCCCGGATGTGGGGCACCAGCATCGTCGGTTTCGGCCACTACCATTACAAGTACAAAAGTGGCCGGGAGGGCGAGTGGTTCCTCACCGGCTTCTCGCCCCGCAAGCAGAACCTCACGCTGTACATCATGTCCGGCTTTGACGACTACGACGCGCTGCTGGCCCGGCTGGGCAAATACAAGACCGGCAAGTCGTGTCTCTACGTCAACAAGCTCGAGGACGTCGATCCGGAGGTCTTGAAGGAGTTGGTGCGCCGCTCGGTTGCCCACATGGCCGCGTCCAACACGTAGCACCTGGGCGTCGCCGCCAAGCGACTGCGGGCTATCCGACTACAAGACCTCTCTGGCGTAGATCACCTCGTCGATCTCCGTCCCGCGGGCGTTGGCGAACCCTCGGTCCTGGCCGACCCGAGTGAAGCCCCCCTTCTCCAGCACCCGGATGGAGGCGGCGTTGTCCGCGGCGGCGCGAGCGTAGAGCGGGCGCACGGGTACCTCCGCCAGGAACGCCGCCAGCGCGGCGGTGGCGATGCCTTGCCCCCAGAACTCGCGACCCAGCCAGTAGCTCATCTCCGGCTCGCCAAACCAACCATGGCACAGGATGTAGCCGGCTACCTGCCCCCGGAAGTTGATCGTGCGCAGCGTGATGCCCGCGTCGGCCCGGACGCGGGCCCAAAGGGCGTCGAAGGCCGCCCGATCCGTCGGATCTTTGGCGGTGAAGCCGGCCATGTGGTTGGCCTCCGGGTCCAGCTGCTGCGTGAAGAAGATGGGGAGATCGCTGTCGACCACGGCGCGCAAGACGATATTGTCGTTCATTCGGTTTACTTCAAGGCATTCCGGGCGAAGCGCCCCAGAGCCTGCCTGGCCGAGGAGCTGGCGCGCGCCGGCGGCGCTGCCCCTTGATTCCGAGCGCCATTCTCTTTAGAGTAATTGTAGCCGGCTGACCGGACGCGTCATCCCCCTGCCCTGGCAGGGGCCCTGCCAGGGCACTGGAAGCGCGTCTCTCGTGTGGGAGGATCGATGAACCCGTGGACCCTGATCCGCAAGTATGAGCCCGTGTTGCTATTCAGCCAGGATGACGATGGCCGCGATGAGCGCTTCTTTCCCCTGTCGGTGGCCCACTACGTGGCCGAGGCGGCGCTCCACCGCCAGGGGGAGGGCGAGGTCCGTCCCCGCGGCGCCCTGACCCTCGACGCGCTTGGTCGCTACCCCCCCCGGGAGTCCCGTGAGCTTTACCTGACCTTCGCCGCCGACGAGGTGCTCAAGCACGACCCCTCGCTGCGCGAGCGGCTGGCCCACGGCGGCCTGTCGCTCTACAACGTGGACGGCGTGATGACGCCGTCGCTGGTGGTGGATAGCGCCCCCGGCCTGGCCTTCGCCACGGCCGACCCCGGGCTGGCGCCGCAGATCTCGGACGCCGCCCTCTCCTTCAGCGGCCCGGCTTTCGAGCCGGCGGCCGGGCCGGCGGGGCCGGGGGCGGCCGAGACCGGCTTCACCCTGACCGACACCCTCCAGCTGCCGGAGCAGATCTACACGCTGGCCCAGGCGCGTTACGCGCCCTATCGCGACTTCGCCGCCTTCGCCCCAGTCTACTATTACAACGTCCTGCTCAACCGCGGCTATCTCGTCCTGCAATACTGGTTCTTCTACGCCTACAACGACTGGGGCAGCGGCCACAGCGGGGTCAACGATCACGAGGGCGACTGGGAGATGATTATGCTCTTCTTACGGGACGAAGAGCCGGTCTACGTCGCCTACTCGGCCCACACCGGCGCGCCGACCTGGCACGAGTGGACCGATCCGGTCGTCGAGAAGGAGGGCGGCACCCACCCGCGGGTCTACGTCGGCTGCGGCTCCCACGCCGGCTACTTCAGCAGCGGGGCGCATACCATCCTGGGCTTCAAGGATTGCAGCTACGGCAACAGCACGGTGGCTATCGGCCCGGGCACGGGCGTCCCCTGGGGGAAGCCCGAGAAGCTGGCCGGTCAGCCGTGGGTTGTCAACTACGGCGGCGGCTGGGGCGCGCTGCTCAGACGCCTGGGCTTCTCCTGGCTGGCCCCCGGGGCGCAGGCGCCGTTGGGCCCGGCCTGGCAATTCGTCCGCTGGGAATCGCCCGTGGGCTGGGCCCGGATTCCTCACTGACCCGCATCGACGTCCGAATCGCGGGCGCGCCCGCCGGGCGGCGCCCGCCCGAGAAAGGCTTATGGCTGAAAGCGCTGTCGACCTCCTCATCCATCTACGCCAGTGGGACGACGTCGAGCAGGTCGGCCAGATCGACGCCGACCTGTCGGACGGCCGTTACTTCTCCGGCCGCCTGCGCCTGGACCTGCAGGCTCTGCAGGAGGCGGCGCACAACCACGACCTGGAGCAATACGGCCGCCTCCTGCACGAAGCCCTGTTTGACGGCGTCATTGGCCGCGCCTATGACCTGGCGGCCGGGCTGGCTGCCGGCAGCAACGGCGGCCCGCTCCGGTTCCGGCTCTGGGTGGAGCCAACCGCCGCCCGCCTGGCAGCCCTCAAGTGGGAGTGCCTTGCCCACTACCACGACACCCGCCTCGTCCCGCTGAGCGTCCGCGCCGACACCCTCTTCTCCCGCTACACCGGGCTGGGGATCGCCGAGCCGCAGCCCGTCTCCCAGCGCCCCATTCACCTGCTGGTGGCCGTCGCCAACCCGGCGAACCTGGAGGCGTCCGGCCTGGCGCCGATCAACGTGGCAGCGGAGATCCAGAGCCTGCGCGACGCGGTGGGCGACCTGGCGCGCGGGGGCGGCCTTAAGGTCACCTTCCTGCCCGGCCAGACCGGTCTGGACGAGGCGCTGCTCGCCGATCTGGAGGCCGCTGATCTCGACGTGGTGAGCGGGCCGACCAGCCTGGAGCAGATCCTGCGCCGGATGCGCGAGGCGCACATCGTTCACCTGCTGAGCCACGGCCGGTTCGTCGGCGCCGGAGACAACGCCGGTCCGGCCCTCTATCTGGAAGCGGAAGAAGGGGAGCGGGCCGGCCAGGTCAGCCCGGTCACCGACCGGGCGCTCGTCGACCGGCTGCGGGCGCTGGACGCCCTGCCCCATCTCCTCTTCCTGGCCGCCTGCGAGAGCGCGAAGAGCGACGCCGAGGCAGCGCAGGTCGGGCTCGCGCCCCGACTGGTGCAGGCGGGCGTGCCGGCAGTCATCGCCATGCAGGAGCGGGTGGAGATCGCGGCGGCCCGCCAGCTCGCCGGCGACTTCTACCACGAGATCCTGCGCCATGGCGTCGTGGACCGCGCCCTCAATAGCGCCCGCGGCCTGCTCTTCCGCGAGCAGGACCAGCAGTGGGCGGTGCCGGTGCTCTTCATGCGCCTGCGTACCGGCCGGCTGTTCACCGCCGACCCTGTCCGGGCGACGCTCGATGCCATGGCCGAGCACCCCGCCTTCCGTTTCTTCTCCCCGGAGACCAGCAACTACATCCCCTTGCCCATCGAGGCCGTGCAGGTCACCACCGACCAGCTGGCCGCGGAGATGGAATCGCTGAGCCAGGAGTCGGTGGCCACCACGGAGGTGCTCAAGGCGATGGTGGAGGCCCTGGAGCGAAGCCGCGTCGCCGAAGGGCCGCCGGATCTTGTTATGTTGGTCGGCGGTTTCGGCACCAATAAGTCCACGCAGCTGAAGAACGTCGTGTGGCAAACCATCCAATCCAGTCTCGGGACAATGGGGCAATCCCTGATTCCGCTGTACGTGGACCTGAGCAACTACTATCCTGACCAGGCCGCGCTGGACAACCCCTTGGAGGCTTATGTCCTGAAACAGTTGGCACGATTCTGGCCGGACCTGCAGGCCGACCGCCTTGAGAAGCTGCCGGAAAACATCCGCCTCCGCCTCCTCTTTTAGGGCCTGGACCAGCTGGCCGAGCGGGATCGTGCCGAGGCCCTGGACCAGCTCCTGGAGCTGAAGGCCACGTTCACCACGTTCGAGTACCTCGTTGGCGTCCGGGCCAACGCCATCGACTGGGCGACGCTCAAGGGGAAGACCGGCCTGCGGCTGCTCCTGATCCAGCCGCTCAGTCGCGTGCGTATCCGCCAGTTTCTCGAGAACCTGGACAAGGTCACCACCTTTGGCGGCGCGACGACGGCCTTGCGTCGGCGCACCGGCGAGAAGTTACTGACCCGGCTCTACCGCTCCGAGCTCTTCGACCTGGTGGCCACGCCCTGGTTCATGGTCATGTTGCTGCAGTGGGCCGAGCGGGACAGCTACCCGGCCAGCCGCACCGAGGCGCTGAACCAGCTCATGCAG
>JBFGLK010000126.1:0-7886 GCA_041576195.1 Promineifilaceae bacterium (SeqCode) | reverse complement strand
TTATAGCCGTTGCCCCGATCGAAGCAGCGGCCGTCGGGGTCGTTGCCCTGGCCATAGGTGACGTGGTAGTCGTCGAAGGCGATGCTGTCGAAGTAGAAGTGAATGGGTGGCTTGGCGCCGGCGTCCGGGTCAAACATGCTCACGTAGATCTCTTCCCCAGCCAGCTCGGGGCCGACATAGAGCAGGGGGACGTCAACGACGTTGTTGTAGTTGGAGTTCATGGGCAGCCGGCCGAGCCCGAGGACGGTGGCCCCCATCGAGCTGTGCGTGCCGGCACCCTGATACATCGAGTTCACGATCTGCACGTTCCGGGTGTTGGCGTTGGCGGAGTAGGTATTGAGATAGGTCGGCGGGCCGGCCCAGATCTCAAAGCCATTCTCAGAGGCGCCCCAGAGCGAACGCACGTCCAGGTAGATGTAGCGATTGCCGGACAGCTGGTCGACGGCGATGTTGTTGTAGTAGGTCAGGTCGATCTCGAAGCCCTTGCCGGCGCCCGGCGGGCTATAGAGCGGCTGGCTGTCTGCCGGCGCGCCGGAGATGTAGCAGCGGCCACCGGGGCCCTCGCGCTCGGGTGAACCGCCGTTGCCGGTCCCCGGGATGGAGTAGCCGCCGTTGGGACTGCCGCAGTCTGCCGGCACCTGGGCCAGCTGGTCGTAGACCATCTGGCCGCCCGGAGCCACCCACTGCAAGTCGGTGGCGTGGTTGGCGAAAGCCGTGCCTTTGATCCGGTCGTAGTCGCCGGAGGGATTGTTTGACGAGCCTGTCTGGCCTGTGTACGAGGCCAGGTTGACCGAGAAGAGCGAGCCGTCGCCATGTTGGGCGTAGTAGAAGAGAGAGTACTGCGTGGCTGTGTTGTAGGCCGTGTTGTAGCTCGACGGCTGGCCGCAATTGCCGTTGCCGGGCGCGGTGCCGGTGCCCCGATTCTCGTCGATGCGCACGAACCACCAGAGATTGATTGAGTCGACAGGGAGGCCGAGGCCGGACTCACCTGTCGGGATGAGGCAGGCAGAACGGCGATCCGTCTGGCTGCAGTTGAGCGGTTCGATGGCCGGCATGCCGTCGTCGATGGCCACCTGCGTGTGGACGACAGTATGGCTGTTCGTCGCCACGTTCATGCTATCGGGATCGAACAGCTCGACGCGCAGGATGTTGCTCGGGTAGTTCGGTGGGATGGCAATGCGGTAGTGATAGATGCCCTGCATCACCCCCCACTGAGGATTGTGGCCCGGCCCCGGCGAAACCGGGTCGCCATAGCCGGTGCAGATGCCCGGACCAAAGACCGACTGGTTAGAGGTGGAGAGGGCGCCGTCCTCTACCCGGCGGCTGGCGTAGATATCCACCTGGGGAAAGTAGCCGGCCGTGGCGGAGCGCTGGAGCATCACATCGTCCTGTCCGATAACGCGGAGGAAGAACATCTCCACCGGCCACGTGACCGTAATGGCGTATTGGGTCACGCCCAGCAGGTTCGGCGGCAGGACATCGCTCTCAAAGGTGTCAAAGGTGATGTCCGACGAGATGCCGTTGCTGTGCAGGTATTGCAGCGCGCGTGTGTTCGCGGACCCGATGCCGCCGACGCCGGCCAGTTCAGTCACCCCGGCCAGGGCCGCCGCGTCGACCGCGGCGGAGAGCTGCGCCCGCCGGGCGAAGAGAAAGCCGACGTCGACGGCCAGCCCGACGATGGCCAGCAGCCCGATCATCACCAGGGCGACGATGACCAGGCTCTGTCCGCGCTCGCTGGCCCGCTCATCCAACAGTGTTCTGATTCGCGTTTTCAGGCCCATTGCAGCGTCCTCATGTTTCAGTTGCCGACGATCTGGCCGCAGGAGGTCTCCCAACGCACGAACTCCATCATGATCCAGGAGTCAGTGGGCGTCGCGGCATCGAAGTAGTAGCCGATGACCTTCATGATGGCGAAGCCGCGGATGCGCACGGCGGCGCCGTCGTTGTCGCCTTCGCGATAGGTGATGACGCGCAGGCTTCGCCCCAGCTCCGCATGCTCCTCAAGCTTCGCGCGGGTGCCGCCGGTACTCCAGACATCGCTGGTCGTGTTGATCGCCACCCGATCGTTGATGTGAAGCGTCTCGTCCGTGAAGTCATCGTAGTCGTGGAAGCCGCGTCCGGGGATCCAGTCATCCCCCGGCCAGACAAGGCTGGAAACGAGATTGCCGGGCGAATTTGGACTGGTCGGGTCCCATTTCAGCCAGGTGAAGGAGTTGCTACCGGTGCCGTAGAACCAGCGGTAGACGTAGCCTTCACGCGCCTGGTCCAGGCGAACGTCGCCCACATTGTGGATGAAGTGCGCCAGGAGAGGCGCCGGAGACGGATACTCGAAGTTGGTGGGGTAGCTCGCCGGCGTCAGGCTGCGAACGTTCTCTTCCAGGGCAAACGGGAAGCCGTGGCAGCCCACGGTATTCACAATCTCGAGTGCCTGGTGGCGCATGACGTGCAGCTGGCGAAAGGTGCGTGCGCTGCGGACGAGGTCGGACATGGTATCCAGGCCCAGGATGAACTCCGTGTCATATAGCGCGAGCGCGCCAACGACCTTCAAGTCGGCTGCCTTGCCGGGGTCGGACGTGAAATTCGAGCCGTCATACTCCTCCTGCAAATCGGCCAGGACCCGGGCGGCCAATGACCCACTCGTGATGTCGTTCAGCGTGTCTGTGTAGCGAGATGTGGCGCCGATTCCGTAGATGTGCACCGCGGTGAAGGAGTCAAAGGCCGTCCCGCTGCTGTCGACCTCGCCGCGAATCGTCCAGATGTCCCAGCGGTCTTCGGCGACCTCGAGCGTCTGGGTGACGGCGTTGATGGCTGTCAGCAGCATGCCGGCATCTTCCCCGCCGCTGGTGCCGAACCGGGCGGCGGCGCGAGCCGCCGTGCTCACGCGGTTCTGCGTGACGACCAGGTTGCTGACCTCGGCCACGCCGGCGATCAGTAACACCAGAATTGGTGTGACCAGCGCCACTTCGACCAGGCTCTGGCCTCGCTGCGACCGGCGAAGGAATTGGATTAGTCGGTTCATGATATGCTCCTGAGCTGGTGCTCTTTGCGACGTAGCCACGGTCATGTCGCCGGGCCGTCGAGCTCCAGGACCTCCCCGGAGGTGGCGTCAACAAGCATCGTGATCGAGCGGCCGGTGCGCGCCGAGATGAGCGAGACGAACCACTCCGCCCGCTCGGCGGCCGGGTTCATTGTCAGGGACATCGTCACCGTGGCGTCGCCATCCTGGCGCAAGAACGTCTCGCCGCCAGAATGCAGCAGGGTCGCCAGAATGGCGGTGCTGTCCTGGCGCCAATTGCCCGGCGGCAGAGGCGCCGGCGCCACGGCGAGCGGCAGCTCGTAAACCACGCTGCCTTCCGCGCCCTGCACGGTGACGACGACCGACCGCCCGCTGGCCGGCGAGTAAAACGTGTATCCCCATGAGGACGAGCCATCGCTGATCCCATCTGACTCAGACCCGGGAACCCAGGTGGCCGTCACGCTCACCAGCTGCGAGTCCCCGGACCAGAGCGCGGCCGCTCGCTGCGCGGCCGCGTAGCCGATAATGGCCGTGTCGGCCTGCGCACGCTGGACGTTTAGCGGGGCCGCGGTGGGCGCCACTGCCGGCGCCGGCGCGGCGTTCTTGGGAAAGAGGAACACGACGCCGGCGAGAATGGCGACTCCGAGGATCACCACCGCCAGCAACGTGCCCAACATCACTTCGAGACGCGTCATCTGTCCTTATCTCCGCGAAATGATGGGCAAGTAGGTCGTCGGATTGGCCACGGCCGGCAACTCCGCCCGCCGGGCGTAGATCTGACGCTCGCCCTGGTCGACCTGCTCGTAGGCCAGGTGAATGTGATCGCTGTCAATGGCCAGGTTCGGGTAGAGCGAGCGGACGCCGATCTCCGTCGTGTAGTCGCGCGGACCACCCCAGCCTTCGCACGAGTTCACACCCGTGATGACCTCGTCCTCGTTGTAGGGCGGCGGCCCTACCGGCTGCGTGCCGTGGAAGTAGAAGAAGCTGCAGACCCCAAGCTGGGCGATGTCCACGACCAGCACGGTGGGATCGGTGCTGTTGACTCCGATGACCTGGCCCGAGGCGTTGATCGGCGCCGCCCAGCTGCTCTGGCCGGTGCAGGCCGTGCTGCAGCTGGTCATCATGATCCACTGCTGATTGTTGGCCACGCGGCGTGTGTAGGCCACCTGGACCGTCGTGCCGCGGATGCTGACCAGCGGCCGCCGTGCCAGCGTGTCGCCACTGGAGATGATAATGGGCGTGGACCAGCTCACACTATTGCCGTTCGGCGTGCCCTGGCTGTAGTAGATCTCGAAGGACGAGAGGAGCGACTCTTCCCAGACCAGGTGCAGCTTGCCGCTGCCATCCACGGTCAGATTGGGATGCTCCGAGTTGTATGGCGTTGCCGGCACGGTGCTGGCGATCCAGCTTACCCCGTTATTGGTGGAGCGGGCGTGGTGGATGGCGGGCGTGCTCGCCGAGCCTTCCGACCAGACGATGTCCAGCGTGCTGCTGCCGCTGGCCACGATCTGCGGGTGCAGGGCACCGGGATCAAAGGCAGGGCTGGAGATCACCTGCGTGATGCCGGGCCAGCTGGACTCGCGCGCATAGACGAGCTGAATGTCCTCGACCCAGACGGCATGGGCCACACCGCCGGAATACGCCAGCGAGGTCTGGATCGAATCCACACCCGGGCTGATGAAGATTGGGGCCGGGGTGCTCCAGGTGACGCCGTAATCCGTCGAGCGACTGTAGTAGGGATCCGGGACGCCGGTGCCGGCGCCGGTCGTGAACCGGTTGAAGCTGATCAGCAGGTTCCCATTGGCGCCTGCCACCAAACTGGGTCGGTCAGCGCCGAACGTCGCCCCTGTGGAGATCCGCTGACCGGGGGCCGAGCCTTCCCACTGGGGCGCCTCCACGGTGGACGCTCCGGCCGTGGCAGCGGTGAGGCCAACGGCCAGGAGCGCACAGATGACGAGCCAACTTGTCAAGGAACGCATCTCAGGGGCACACTCCAATGTCCTGGTCTCGCATCCAGACGTCGGCCAGCATGGTCGATGGCGGCACCGAGATGTTGATGCGCAATCCCTGGAACCAGATACCGTCTAGCTGCTGGCACGCGACGATCGTATACGTCCCGGGGGCGACGTCATTGAACGTGTAGACGCCGTCCTGATTGGTCAGGGCCGTCGCGTCGATCCGGCCGGTGCCCTGATTGACCAGCTTGACGAGCGCGCGGTGCTGGGCGAACCAGTCGGAGAGACGGGCTTTGACGATGCCGCTGATGCTGTTGGCCCCGCCGCCCGGGGTTGGACTGGGGGTTGGCGTGGGTCCCGGGATGACGCCCGTGATCAGCCCTGGCCCGACGATATTGTTGCCCTCGTCGCCCTCGTCGATCTCCTGCAGCGAGTCGACCATGCCGTAGACCTCGTGATCGGAGAAACCGCCGGAGAGCCCGCCGTAGGTGCGGAGCACCAGCGTGCGCCCGGCGCCGCCGGACAGCTGGCTAATACCCATGTAGCCGGCGCTGAGCGTGATCGGGATGGAATTCGTCAGGACGATCGGCGGGTCGAAGTAGAGGTCGACGAAGAACTGGTCGTTGATGTCAATGTCGCCCGTATTGCTGATGTGGATGCGGAAGTCGAGCGGCTTGTACTCCACGATCGGCGGCGTGCTGATCAGCTCGGGCACGCTGACCCAGACGAGGTCGGCCGGGTTGGGTGTGGACGTCGGCGTGGCTGTCGGCGGCGTCGGCGTGATATTCGGGCAAGGGACGGTATAGGGCACCTGGTGTGTAGAGCCGCCGGCCGTGATCGCGCGCACGGTGTGCACCGCGTTGCTCACGATCGGGAAGCTCCACGTCTGAGGCGGTAGGGTTCCACCATGGCCGGCCGGGATGATGGTCTGCAGGTTGTTGTCGAAGAACAGGTTGACATCTTGCGTGTTCGGCCACCCATATCCGTACACGGTGAACGAGACCGCCGGGCCCATGCCGCAGTTGGACGACAGCACGATGTAGGGGCTGTTGGGCGTGGGCGTCTTGGTCGGCGTCGCCGTGTTCGTCGGGGTCGGGGCGACGGTAGGCGTGCGCGACGGGGTCGGCGTGGGCGTCGACGGGGCGGCGGAGACGATGGCCGTGTCCTGGGTGCCGTTGTTTGACTGCACCAGGATGACGTGCCCGGCCACCAGCGGGCTGCTGAAGGTATTCCCCGGCAGGAAGTCGGCGAAGCCGGCGCAAGCGTGTCCGTTGACCGCCACCAACACGTCGGCCCCCAGGGTGACGCCGGTGACCAGGTCGATAATCACGACCGTCTCGCCAGGCTCGCCAGTGACGAAGGCGAAATCATTGCCGGCAACCAGCTCCCCTTCGAAGCGCGTCGCACAGATGACGGGCGTCGCCGTCGGCGTGTTGCTCGCCGTCGGCGTCATCGTCGCCGTGGGACCGGGGGTGTTGGTTGGCGTCCCGGTCGGGGTAGGCGTCGACGACGGCGTGGGGCCGGGCGTCGGAATGACGGGCAGCGGCGGCGGCAAGCCCATGCCGCTCGTCGCGTTGCCCAGGCTGCCGAACTGCTCGTTGTTCAGAACCGTCTGTCCAAAGACGGGAATGCTGCTGACGATGCCGTTGAGAATTGGCGCGATGATCGGCACGCGATACGTGACGCGCACGATGAGCGGCAGGCCCGGCCCACCGGCGTTGTTGTAGTGGAGTTGGGTCGTGTCCGTCAGCGGGACGCCCCAAACCTCGATGTTGTAGTAATAGTCGTCCTCGAAGAGGCGATTAGGGTTCTCGTTCAGCGGCAGACCAACCAGCTCGTCATGCGTCGTGGCCCAGATCGACGCCGCGCGCGGGTTCGGTTGGTTCTGGAACGCGGGATCGAACTGGCCGGTGATACCATAGCGTGCACCCTCACGGGCGGCGTTCTGCACCGCGTTCCAGGCGAACAGAACCCGGCCCGTCTCAATGATCACAAAGATGAGCATCAGAAGGAAGACCAGGATCAGGGCAAACTCGACGAGCGCCTGTCCTCGCTCGGGCAGGCGGCCCGGCTTTTTGATCCGTCTCGTTGTCCACAATTGCATCGATGACATATCGCTTACTTCCCGGCGGCAGGGCCATCTTGCAGGGTGATGCTGTCAGCGCGCACGCTACCCTCAACTTGCGAGTATAGGCTCTGCCTACTCTGGAAAGTGTGTCCTGGGACACACCTTTTGGGAGCATTGAGGGGCCCCTCCGTAGTCAATTGGTCAGGGAACGCGGGGCCACCCGTGAATGTGCTACAATGTCCCGGCCGGAGGCGCTGTCTGGGCCGTCAGTTGGGCGCACCTGTCATGCGCGATGACTGTCCGGCACCCGGCGGTCTGGCCGGCATTGGCTCCAAAGCGAGGCATGATCACCTACTACGACCCCAACCATGCGGCCCACGATCCTGCCGGCCTGAGACGCGCGGGGGATCCGGGCGATCGCTTCTACGTTGAAGTGCCGGCACGGGCCGTGGCTATCCGGGACGCCCTTGTCGGCGCTGGCCTGACCAAGCCGCGACCGCCGCGGGACTTTGGGCTGGCGCCCATCGCCGCGATCCACCACCCGGGCCTTATCGCCGCGGTCCGCGAGGGCCATGCACGCGTGGCCGCCGCCGGCGGCATGACCCGGCCCGTCGTGCCAGATACCTATTGGACCGACGGCGCCTGGGCGCGCCCGGTTCGCTCGGTTTACGCGTCGCTTGGCCTGCATTGCTACGACACGTCGTCGCCGCTGCTTGCCGGCACTTGGGACGCCGCATACGCGGGCGCCCAGACAGCGCTGTCCGCCGCCGCCGCCGTGGCCGCCGGGGCCATGGACGACCCGTGCTGTCTGGCCTACGCGCTGTGCCGGCCGCCCGGCCATCACGCC
>JBFGLK010000125.1:0-7888 GCA_041576195.1 Promineifilaceae bacterium (SeqCode) | reverse complement strand
GGTATTCAACTGGTTCAAGGTGCTCAACGCGCCCGATTGGGCCGAGCACGTCGGTGACTTCTTCGACACCCCCGCGGAGGCCCAGGCGTTCATCGCCGAGCACACGCCGTTCCGCGCCGCCTTCCCCGACTACCAGGCCACTCTGGAGGAGATCGTGGTCGAGGGCAACATGGTGGCCATCCTGGTGACCGTGCGGGCCACTCACATGGCGGAGTACCCACATGGTGAGCTGAAGGGCATTGCGCCGACCGGCAAGGTGCTGGAGTGGCGCGAGGCGACGTTCTTCGATGTCACCGACTCGTCGCCGGGCGTCTTCCTCGTCGACGGCGTCGCCCGGCTGCAGCAGCTGGGCGTGCTCTGACGTCTTGACGTCGACCCACCCTTAGGGTGCCAGGGGCACCCTTAGGGTGGGTCGATGTGACGGATTCCAATCGCGGATCTGTTACACTTAGGGCCATGAGCGACGAGGAGTTCCGCCGCCAACAGGCCCAGGTGCTATTTGAGCGCGCCTATCGCCACCAGATGCGCCAGGAGTTGGCGGACGCCATCGTGCTTTATCGGCGCTCCATCGAGTTGCTGCCCACCGCCGAGGCGCACACCTTCCTCGGCTGGACCTTGAGCCAGCTCGACCGACACGAAGAGGCCATCGCCGAGTGCCACAAGGCGATCGCGCTCGACTCCGACTACGGCAACCCCTACAACGACATCGGCGCCTATCTCATCGAGCTCGGCCAGTGGGACGAGGCCATCCCCTGGCTGGAGAAGGCCATCCGCGCTCCGCGGTACGAGACGCCCCAATTCCCGCACGTCAACCTGGGCCGCGTCTACGAGCACCTGGGCCGCTTCCAGACCGCCCTGGAGCAGTATGATCGGGCCCTGGCCCTCGACCCATTCTACCGCCCGGCCCACGGGGCGAAGTATTCGTTGTTAGGGAAGATGGGGTAGGGGTGAGGACTGGTTGGTTAGTTTGTTGGTTGGTTAGTTTGTTGGTTGGTTAGTTTGTTGGTTGGTGAGCCAGGTAGCGGGCACCAGCAGACAAGCCAGCTATCCAACCAGCCAACCAGCCAACCAGCCAACTATGCAACTAATACCGCCGCGCTTCCCGCCAGGCGCGGTCGGGCCAGAGCGTGCGGGCCAGGAGACGGGCGGCGTCGCGGGGGCGGTCGACCAGCAGGAGCAACAGGAGATAGCCGCGGGGATCGCGACGCCAGTCGCGGCCGGAAAGGACCGAGACTGGCGACACCAGGTGGCCGATTCCGGGGCGCGGCGCCGGCAGCAGGCCCCCCGGCAGCCCGGGCAACCCGACCAGCGTCCGCGCCAGCCACAGCACCGCGGACACCGCGGACCAGACGCGCCAGGCCCGCGCCTCGGCGGCCAGGGCCGACCAGTCCGGCGGCTCCTGCCGGCACAGCCGGCCGAGATCGACCAGCGTCCGAGCGGCCGAGCGGCCGAACTTGGGGCCGGTAGCCAGGTGGAGCGCCAGGTGGATGATGGCGTCCTCCGGGGCCAGGCGGGCCACGGCGTGCCCAGCCAGCTCCAGCGGGCGGCGCCGCGCCCAGGCTGCCTCGGGCCGAACGGCGGCGGCCCAGCGCAACCAGTCCCCCTCAAACGGCGACCCGTGCAGCTCTACCAGACCGCGGGCCCAGCCAGGCCGGACGAATTGCAGCTCGCCCCCCACGAGCGCCTGCCAGGCCGGCGGCCGATCTGGCCGGGTGTGGGCGGCGAAGCCCAGCTCGCGCAGGACGGCGGCCGCCGCCGGCATCCGGTCGGGCGGCACCCAGAGATCGACGTCGGACATCGGGCGGTGGGCGGGATCGGCGTAGACGGTGGCCGCCAGGGCGACGCCTTTCAGGGCCAAGACGGGGATGCCGGCATCCCCGAGCCCGGCCAGCACATCCCCCAGCACGCGGAACAGAAGGCTGTTCTCCGCCACGGCGGCGAAGGCGTCCCCCGCCAGGCGCTCGGCCAGCGCCGGGTCCCGCCCATCGCGCAGGCAGTGGGCGGTCAGCGGGCCGAGGTCGTGGTAAATGAGCCAGTCGGCCAGGGCGGCCCCGTCCGTCCCAGCCGGCGCGGCGGGCGCACGGCCGTCGGCCAGCGCCGTGAGAAACGCGGCGGCCGCGGCCACGCTCGGCCACGGCCCGAGGGCGCCGGAGGCTGCCGGCATGTCAGATCCCGGGCTATCTGCCGCGCAGGCCGAGCATCACCTGAACGGTGCGAATGGCGACGGCGAGATCCAGGTAAATGCCCTGGTGCTTGATGTAATAGAGGTCGTATTGCAGCTTCATGAGCGCGTCCTCGACCGAGGCGCCGTACTCGTAGCGCACCTGCGCCCAGCCGGTGATGCCCGGCTTGACGGCGTGCCGCACCCGGTAGAATGGGATCTCCCGCGCCAGCTGCTCCACAAAGACCGGTCGCTCCGGCCGAGGGCCGACCAGGCTCATCTCCCCCTTGAGAACGTTCCAGAATTGGGGCATCTCGTCCAAACGGGTCTTGCGCAGGAAGCGGCCCACCGGCGTGACGCGCGGATCGCCCGCCCCCGCCCAGACGGCCCCGGTGTCCTTCTCGGCATTCATGACCATGGACCGGAACTTGATCACGCGGAACACGCGGCCGCCGAGGCCGACGCGCTCTTGCCAGTAGAAGAGGTCCCCGGGCGCGGAGGCGCGATTGGCCACCCAGACGAACGGGATCAGGACGCCCACGAGGAACGAGCCGACCAGGCCGCTGGCCAGGTCGATCAGCCGCTTGAGCGCCGTGTAGACCCGGTGGGACGCCGAGTGGGCGATGGGCATGACGACGTGGAGGTCGCGCCCGGCGTGCTCCACGGGCACCCGGCCGGTGAGGCGCTCGTAGAGGCTGGCCATTGTAGTCACCGGGACGCCCAGCGCCCGGCAGTCCAGGATCGCCTCGAACAGCGCCGGATGGAGGCTGTGCAGGTGCGTGATCGACAGCACGAGCTCGTTGGGCCGAAGCCGCTCGACGACCGTCCGCAGGTCCTCGCGCGTGCCAAGAACCGGCGCGCCCTCGATCTCCGCGCCGGTCTTGGTCGGGTCATCGTCGATGTAGCCAAGGATGCGATAACCGACCCCGGACCGCCGGCCACGCCGGATTGTCCCGCTTTCGACGATGGCCTGCGCCAGCTCTTTACCGGAGCGACCGGCGCCGATGACCAGAGCCGTCTGCTGGAACGCCGGTTGCACGAAGACCGTGGCGTAGAACAGCCGCCAGGCCGCGACCAGGGCTGCGCCTAGCAGCGGGAGGGCCAGGATGACGATGCGCCGGCCCGGCAGTGCGGGCGGCACGTAGGGGACAAACCAATAGATCAGGCCGACCAGGGAGGCGGCCCCGGCGGCGGTCATGGCCGAGCGCAAGGGGGCCGAGGCCCGGAGGAGATCATAGGCGTCCCAGAGGGGGCTGAGCACGAGCCACATGGCCAGCAACAGCACAAGCCACTCCGGGTTGCTGCTGAGCCAGGAGAGCCCGGGGGGTGTTGACGCCGCGTCGAGGGCCAGGACGGCGACGAGGGCGACGGCCAGGGCCGCCAGGTCGCCCAGGCCGATGACCAGGCGGCGCTCCGAAATGCGCAGGGCGAGCTTGGGCAGCAGGCTCCGCTTCGGTTGCAGCGATTTCAGTACCGATTCAGGAATTGCCATGTCTGTTCTCTGGGCCCGTGGCGCGGTGGGGCGTAGCGCCGGCTCGCGGCGCGCCCAAGACGCGATGGAAGAGCGCCTGGTATTCGAGCGCGACCTGCGCCGGCGTATGCCGCTGTTCCACGTAGGCCCGTCCCTTCTGTCCCATCTGCGCCCGCGCCAGCGGGTCGGCTCGCAGGCGCAGGACTGCATCGGCCAGCGCGGCCCCGTCCTCGGGCATCACCCACAGGCCGCACTCGGCCTCCCGGACCAGCTGGCGCGTTTCCGCCTCGGCGGCGACGGCCGCGAGGATGGGGCGGCCACTGGCCATGATCGTGTACGCTTTGGATGGCACACTCTCGCTCCCGATGTCCTGGCGGAGGCAAACGAGGCAGACGTCTGCGCTGGCGTAGACTGCTGGTAGCATATCACGCGGCTGAAACGGAAGGAAGAGTACGTTTGTCAGGTTCTTGGCGGCGGCGAGCGCCTGGAGTGATGCCCGGGCGGCGCCGTTGCCCACGATGGCGAAGCGCACGTCGGGGACAGACTGCAGGCGGGCGGCCGCGTCGAGGACGACTTCCAGCCCCTGGGAGAGGCCGACGTTGCCGGCATAGAGGACCACGAAGCGATCGCGCAGACCGTGCGCCCGCGAGAAGCCGTTGTCCTTCGCGCCCGGCTCGATGAAGGTTACGTCGATGAAGTTAGGAATCACGGTCAGCTTGTCTGGCGGGACACCTTTGGCCAGCAGGTTACGGCGGAAGCCGTCCGATAACACCGCGACCGCCGCCGCCCGGTCGTAGACAAAGTCTTCCAACCGGCGGAAGGCCCGGATGGCGCGCGGGTTCCGCAGCAGGCCCAGGCGCACGGCGATGTCCGGATAGATATCCTGTACATTATACACAAATGGGGCGCCGCGGAGGCGGCTGATGAGATAGGCGCTCAGCCCGATCGTCAGCGGGGGCGAGGGGGCCAGGATGATGTCGGGCCGGGCGCGGGTGAGGCCGGCCAGGGTGGAGAGCAGGTTGAAGCTGGCGTAGTTGAGCAGGCGGCCGGCGAGGTTCGTCTTGTCTGGCGGCACGTAGAGGTAGGTGCGGACGACGTCGATCGCCCCGTGGCGGTCGCGCTGGACCAGGCGGCCCCGGTAGTCGTCCCAGATGCGGTTGACGTCATAGTGGGGGAAGGCGGTGACCACGGTGACCTGGTGACCGAGCCTCGCGAGCTCCTCGGCCAGCTCGGTCATGATGACCGAGTTGGCGGCCGGGTCGGGGGCGAAGTAGAGGGTGACCAGGAGGATGCGCATGGCGTGGGGAGCTACGGGAGGGGCGGCGGTCTAGGGCGCCGGATCGCCCGCGTCGGCGGGGTCGAGCGCGTGGGCGGCGAGGAAGTCGCCGGCGGCGGCCTCATAGCGGGCGACCAGCGCGGGCGTGAAGTGGTTTTTCCAGTCGCCCGCGACCCCTTTGCGGAAGAAGCCCTGGTCGGCGACGCGTTCCGCGGCGCGCAGGCGCTGGAACTGGTGGGCGGCGACGATGCGCCGCACGGTGTCGTTGCCGGCATCCAGCCCCAGGTGCGCGGCGACCCGCCCCAGGGTGCCCACCGTGTCGGCCAGGAGCTCCTCGTAGCGGATCAGCAGGCTGAGCGCGGCGTCGCCGTTTTGCTCCCAGGAGCGCACCCAGGCGACGTAGTCGGCCAGCAGATCGTCGGCGAAGCGGGCCAGGCCTTCCTGGACGGTCAGATGGCGGTAGGAGGGGTAATGCGGGTGCCAGGGGGTCTGGCGCACGTAGAAGGTGTAGCTCACGGCGACGTCGCGCAGGTCGCGGAAGAGGACGACGTGCGGGATCTGGTGCTGCCGGAGCAGGGCGACGTTGTGGGGCGAGCCGTGGACGTGCATCTTGGTGAGCACGAGCATCTGGCGGAAGCGGTCGAACAGGTCCGCGGGCAGGTCGTAGTCGTGGCTGCCGCCGTGGCGCAGCTCGTAGGCGGTGGCGTCGGGGATGAGGAGGGCGTGGTAGCCGGGGTAGCTGGCGAGCATGCGTTCGAGCCAGGTGGTGCCGCTTTTGGGCAAACCGGCGACGAAGAGGATGGGGTGGGGGTAGTGGCCGCCGTGGGCGGCGAAGCCCTGCCGGCAGCGGCGGGCCTGCCGCCAATAGCGCGGGCGGACGAGCAGGCGCTTGGCGAGGCGCAGGGCGGCGGGGGGGAGGAGATCGCGAGCGAGCGTATCGAGGCCCACGTCAATCCTCCCAGACATCATTGAGAACGGGCCGTTCCAGCTCCCGCACGACGCGGGCCGGGTTGCCGGCAGCGACGACGTAGGGCGGGATGGTCCCGCTCACTACGCTGCCGGCACCGATGACTGCCCCGCGGCCGATGTGACTGCCTTTGAGGATCAACACGGACATGCCGATGAAAGCGTCGTCTTCGACGACGACCGGGGCCGTCTCGCCTGATGTCGGTTGCACCAGGCGTTCTTTCAAGTCGAGGGGGTGGAAGTCAGTGTCCACCACGGTCGTATTGGCACCAAAGCGCACCCGATGGCCGATGTCGATTGCCCCTTCGGCCACGAGGGTCGTTCCGGTTAGACCGACGCGGTCGCCCAGAGTCAGTCGGGCGTGAGGGGAGCGCGTGGCCAGGATGACGCGGTGGTTAGGGCCAAGGGGGTTGCTGCCGAGCCAGCTTCGAATCTGAAGATGATCACCCGCGCTGATCTGGCTGCCCGCCTGACGCTGTATCAGCGGCAGGCCATAGATGCGCCAGCCCTGGCGCCAACGCACGCCATGAAGCGCGAAGTAGAGGCGGGCGCTGGGAAGCAGCGCCAGTCGCCGCAGCTCGTTAGCCAGCTTCCAGGGGGTGGCGAGGTTGCCGTCCATGATCAGACGACACTCTGATATAGCGATTCGAGTTGATCGCCGACGGCGCGAATAGAGAAGCGAGTGCGTGCCAGTGCCTTGCCGCCTACTGCAAAGCGACGGCGCAGGGCATCGTCTGAGAGCAACGCATTGAGCGCCTCTGTGATGCACTCCACGGCAACCGGCACGACGGACGCTGCTTCGCCGTTGAGCAGGTCGGCGATTTCACAGGTGTCGGTGACGACGATGGGTAGGCCGGCGGCACAGGCTTCGACCAGGGCCATGGGAAAGGTGTCAGTGCGGCAGGTTAAGGCAAAAAGATCGGCATCGGCAAGCAAGGCCGGCACCTGGTCAGCCTCGACCAGGCCGGTGAAGATTACGCGGCCGTTGAGCTCCAACGTAGTCACGAGCTCCCGGAGCTGCGCGAGCGAGCCGTCATCAGGCCCGGCGAGCACCAGGCGGGTGTGGACAAGCTGGTTTGCTGGCAATCGGGCGAACGCCTCGACGAGGAGATCCGGTCCTTTTTTGGGGTTGAGACGACCAAGAAAGAGCACGATCTGCTCCTCGGAACCAATCTGGTGGCGGGACCGAAACGCGCCCATGGGCTTCCTGGAATCGGGACCGTTGTTGGCCAGGCCATTAACCACGATCCGAATGCGATCCGGCGTCCCGCCGGCCGAGGCGATCTGGACTTGCTCAGCGGGCGTCAGGGCGATGAAGGTTGCGCGGGCGTAGGTGAGGAGCGGTTGCAGGAGGAGGCGGTCGTAGAGACGTTTGAGACGGATGGAGGACACGATATACTGCAGCGTTCCGTGAGGTTGGATGATGAGCGGCTTGCGCTGCCAGCGCGCGAACCAGCCGGCCGCCAGCACGAGGATGTTTCGGGTGCCATGAAGGTGGATGACATCGGCCTTCGCCGTCTCTTGCCATAGACGATAGAAGGCGCCGGGCGAAACAAATGTCGGCCCGGTCGTCCCGCGCCAGCGGGGCAGCAGGACAGTATTCAGGTAGGTGACGGCGATTCCGTCGACTTGGCGATGGAATGTTCCCTTGCCGATATGCCGAGACTTGTCGAACAGGTTCGAAGCGCAGATACGCACCTCATGACCGCGTCGCCGCAGCTCCCGGCTGTTCTGGTAGACGACCTGGACAGTGCCGCCCCAAGAGACTGCCGGCAGAAAGCCGAGGGTGACTTGTAGAATACGAAAGGCACCAGGAGCGGCACTACGAGACCTGGTGAACGGAATGCCTGGCAGCTCTCTCATCGGTCCTTGGTCATGTAGAGCTCGACGAATCTACGATTGATGACACGCCAATCGAAAACCGCCTCAGCAACCTTACGGCTGGCCCGTCCCATCCGCTCGCGCAGCAAGCGGTCTTTCACAAGCTCGATGATTCGCTCTGACAATGCCCCTT
>JBFGLK010000124.1:0-7889 GCA_041576195.1 Promineifilaceae bacterium (SeqCode) | reverse complement strand
GCCACGGTGCAGCCGCACGTGGTGTAGGCGCGGCTGATCGTGAGTGGCCCGGCGCCGGTATTGCGGATGATAAACTCGCGCTCCACGACATCGCGTGGGCCGATCGCCCCGAAGTTGTGGAAGCGTGCCGGCACCTGGATGGCGGGCTGCGCCTGGCCGCGAGGCAGGAACGGGATGGGCGGCCCCTCACCCATCTCGTGCACGGCCCGGAGCGGACGCTCGTGGGCCACGTCCTCGGGCCGGTACGCGGTCGACGGGGCCGCGCGCGTGCCGGCAACGTAGGCGACGATAGCGTAGCCCAGCACCAGCACCACGACGGCCAGGAGCGCCCACGGCGCCCACTGGCGCCGGCTTTCGGCCCGCCGTGCGCGGCGTCGGTAGGTGGTCTTGACGTACATGTGTTTCTCCTCAATCAAGCGGCGGCGATAAGCCGTCATCTAGGGTAACGCCCAGGCGAACACCCGCTCCGGCGCGTCCACGCCGCGGATCGTCAGCGAAATCCTGGTGGCTCCGGCCAGGACGGGCGCGCCGTCGACCGTGGCCGGGAAGGAGAGGACGCCGGACACGTGGTGTCCGCCCGAGGCGGCGTCCCAGGCGGCCGGCGTTAGCGACAGGCCGCCGTCCGTCTCCAGGGTAGCCAGCCCGGCCAGGTCCATGTCCAGCTCGACCGAGTGCGTGTTCATGACGACCTGGAAGTCAATCGTGGCGCCGGCCGCCGCCAGATCCAGCGGGGTGACGGCCACGCTCACCGCGCCTTGCTCGTCCACGAGCGTGGCGTCGGCGGTGGCCAGGGGCGCGGCGGGCGCCGCCGCGTCAAGAGCGGTGGACGGCGGGGTGACGCCCGGCACGCCCCCGCACGCCGCCAGCAAGAGCAGTAACAGGCCGCCGGCGAGCCACTGTGCCCGGCTGGAAAGACGGTTCATGTTGCCTCCGCCGACGCGAGAAGCCGGATGGCCCGGCGACGCGCTATGATCAGGATGCGGGCCATGACGGCGATGCCCAGGATGGTTGTGCCCAGCCCCACGAACATGAAGGCGAGGCGATACTCGGCCAGGAAGGTCGCCGCGGCCGTGAGGCCGAGAATGGGCAGCACGTCGGTCACGTGGTGCGCGCAGCAGGCGGCCATGGCCACCGTGGAGAGGCCGCCGCCGGCGCCGGTCAGGGCCCCGCTGGGACCGCTGCCGGCAACGGGCACGAAGAGCCGTTTCTTCAGAATGACGTAGAGCGCCACCTGCACCCCGAAGCCTAGAACGATCGGGATGACGATCCAGCGGTCTTCCCAGAACAGCTCGATGGCGTGCCGGGGGCTTTCGGCCCAGGAGACGATGCCGACGTAGAGGGCCATGAGCATGCCGGCACCGGCGACGCCGCCCGCCAGCGGCCAGAGGATGCGCTTCGCGCCCGTCATGGTGTGTCCACTCGCCGTTTAGCCATTGCCACCAAGCATAGGCCGGCGCGGCTGGGGCCACGAGGGCTGAATGGCCTATCACCGGAAAGAGATGACAGCGATGATTCTGTCACAGGCCAAATGGCGTGCGCCCGGCTGCGCGATTCGCGCTGGTCCGCCCGGAAGCCGGGCGGAATAATGCGGGCAGGCGGCAACGGAGCACCAAAGGAAGGAAACGATGGCCATCATCACTGGCGCGGGGGACGCTGCCGGCAGGCCATGACGGCGCCAGGCGCGAGCGAACGAGCCCGATCGCGGGCGGCGGTCCTCAATCGGGTCGTGTACAGGTTCAGCCGGCACTGGCTGGCCTTCTTTTCGCTGGCGCTGCTGCTTTTCGTCGGCCTGCCGTGGCTGGCTCCCGTGTTCATGCGCATTGGCTGGATCGGGCCGGCCGAGGCCCTTTACCAGCTCTACCGGCTGTTCTGTCACCAGATGCCGCAGCGTTCGTCCTTCCTTTTCGGGAGCGACTTCATGATCCCGACGGAGACGGTGCGCGCCCTCTGGCCGGTAGACAGCGACCCCCTCCTCTTGCGCCAGTTTGTCGGCGACGTGACGCTGGGCTGGAAGGTGGCCTGGTCAGACCGGATGGTCTCCATGTACACCAGCCTTTTCCTCTTCGGTCTCGCCTTCTGGCCCATGCGCCGGCGCCTGAGGCCGTTGCCCGTGTGGGCCCTGCCCGCCCTGCTCCTGCCCATGCTTCTGGATGGACTCTCGCACATGGTCAGCGACGTCGTCGGCGGCGTGCTGGGCGGCTTTCGCTACGACAACGGCTGGCTGGCCGCCTTGACGGGTCATGCCTTTCCGACTACCTTTTATGCGGGTGACGCGTGGGGCTCCTTCAATGCATGGCTCCGGCTCGTCACCGGCGTTTTGTTTGGTCTGGGCGTCGTCTGGTTTGCCTATCCCCATCTACACATGGGCTTTCAAGACACGGCGGCCCAGATCGAGGCCAGGTTCGAGCGAGCGGGCAGGGCGTTAACGGGTTGAGCGCGATCTCCTGGGGCGCTCCGCCCTCCCGGTCAGGGATGAGGCGTATGTCGCCCCGGCTTTACAGACAGGGGGCGCCGGCGGTATGAGCGAACCGATTCGCGTCCTTCTGGCCGACGACCACGCCGTGGTCCGTGCCGGCATTCGCCAGTTCTTGGAACAGGCGACCGACATCGAGATCGTGGCCGAGGCCGACGACGGCGAGACGGCGCGCCAGCTCATCGACCGGCTCCGGCCCGACGTGGCCGTGCTGGATATCCAGATGCCCCGGGCCACCGGCATCGAGGTGACACGCTGGGCCCGAACCCACCATCGCGACGTCGGCATCCTCGTGCTGACCGCCTACGATGATGGACCCTATGTGATGGCCGTGTTGCAGGCCGGCGCCCACGGCTACGTCCTCAAGACCGCCTCCCCCGTCAGCATCGTCCAGGCCGTGCGCGATGTGCACGAGGGCAAGTCGGCCCTGGACCCGGCCATCACCCGCCGGCTGCTGGCCCACCTGGCTGGCGCCAACGCCGGCGGGCTGGTCGTCTACGAGGAGCTGACCGACCGCGAGCTGGAGGTGCTGACGCTCGCCGGTAAGGGCTACACGAATAAGGCGATCGGGGTGCAGCTGGGCATCAGCGACCGCACCGTGCAGGGGCACCTGGCCCGGACCTACCAGAAGCTGGATGCCGGCAGCCGCACCGAGGCGGTCATGAAGGCCGTGTCCGCGGGCCTCATCGCGGCGGAGATCGCGGATTGAGGCCCCAACGCTGGCGCGGGCTCCCGTTGCAGTTGTTTATTCTGACCGTCCTGCCGCTCACGGTGCTGCTGCTGGCCATCGCCTTTGGCAGCCTGGCCCTCCATCAAGAGGCCATGCGCTCCATGGTCGGGGAGCGCGACGAACGGGCCACTCGCGCCGCCGCCAGCGCCATCGCCGAGCAACTCAATCACCGCCGCTCCGCCATCCGCGGCCTGGCCTTGCAGGCAGGCAACGCCCTGGGGCCGGCCCACGTGCTGGCCGACGCCGCCTTTCTCCTGCCCGATTTCGAGGGCGGCATCGCCCTGTTTCGGCCCGACGGCGCGGTGCTGGCGGCCTCCGACAACCCGGACCATTGGCCGGCGCGCGCCGCCGCCGGCGGCCTGCAACTGCCCCGGGAGGCCGGCGACCCGGAGCCCTCATGGTTTTCGGCGCCGTTCATCGACCCGGTCAGCGACGAATCGTGGATGCTGGTCACCGCGGCGACCGAGACGGTCGTGGCCGTGGGCGCCTTCTCGCCGGCCAGCCTGGCCCGGCAGGCCCTGGCCGATCTCTTCGCCGCCAGCGAGCTGGCGACCGCCTACGTGATCAGCGCGGATGGCTCTCTGGTCTACCAGATCGGTACACTCCTGCGGACCGACACGCCAACCCTCAGGCGGCCGGGCGTGGCCGATGCCTTGCGCGGCGAAAGCGGCACGACCTACCTGACCGCGGCGGGGGAGGAGTACGTCATCGCCTTCAGCCCCATCGCGCCCGTCGGCTGGGCGCTGGTGATGGAAGAGCCGTGGCGGGCCGTCTCCGATCCGCTTCTGCGCACGACCGAGCTGGCGCCCCTGATCCTGATTCCCGTGCTGGTCATCGCCCTCACGGCTCTCTGGTTCGGCGTGCGCCAGGTGGTCCAGCCGTTGCAGACGCTGGAGAAACAGGCCATCGCCCTGGGCTGGGGCGACTTCACCGCCATCGAGGAGCCGGTCGGTGGCATCGGGGAGATCCGCCGGCTGCAGGCCGAGCTGATCCACATGGCGCAGAAGGTGAGCCTGGCCCAGCAGAGCCTGCGCGGCTACCTGGGCGCGGTCACGCTTGGGCAGGAGGAAGAGCGCCGCCGGCTGGCCCGCGAGCTGCACGATGACACGATCCAGTCACTCATCGCCCTGAACCAGCAGATTCAGCTGGCCCAGATCGCGGCGGAGGAGGGAACGGCGGCCGAGCGCCTGGCCACAATGGGGCAGATGGCGGAACAGCTGATCGCCGATCTGCGCCGGCTGACGCGGGACTTGCGGCCGATCTACCTGGAGGATCTCGGGTTGGTGCCGGCATTGGACATGCTCGCCCGTGACATGCAGGCGCTGATGGCCATCCCCGTGGCGCTGGCGACGTCCGGCCCAGAGCGCCGCCTGCCGGCAAACGTCGAGCTAGCCCTCTACCGCATCGCCCAGGAAAGCCTGTCCAACGTCTGGCGCCACGCCCGGGCGCGCCGCGTGGAAGTCCATCTGGCGTTCACCCCGGAGGCCATCTCCCTCTCCGTCCGCGACGACGGCGTGGGCTTCGCCGTGCCGGAGAGCCCGGCGCAAATGGCCGCCATCGGGCATTATGGGTTGTTGGGCATGCAGGAGCGGGCGGAAGGGATCGGCGCGCGCATGACGGTCGACGCCGAGCCCGGTGCCGGCACCACCATCGCCGTCCATCTCCAGCCGCGGGGGCCGGCGTAACCCGAGGAGCACGTCGCCATGACCTGGAAGCAATTGGGCCTGATCGACCGCATCCGCTGGTTGCGTTACCTGCTGCCCCCCCTGTTGGCCGTGTGGGTCGTCGCCTATCAGCTGGCGATCGCCCAACCTCTGGAGGCCACCTACGGTCACCTCGTCCACTATGGCGTGGAGATTGCCTTCTACAGCCTGGCCGGACCGGTGGTGACCTGGCTCACGCTGGTCTGGGTGGAGCGAAACGTGCGGGAGAAGGAGTTGCTCGAAGCGCAAGTCCGGCGCGTGGCGCGGGAGCGGGCGGCGGTGCTGGAAGAAGAGCGCGCGCGCATAGCCCGGGACCTGCACGACGGCGTGGCCCAGACACTCTACTTCCTGGCCCTAAAGACGGACGCCCTGCGCAAGCAGGTGGAGGCCACGCCCACCATGGCGGATGAACTGCGAGAGATGGGCCGGACCGCCCGCGGGGTCATCCGTGACGTGCGCCGCACCATCTTCGCCCTGCACCCCCTGGATTGGCCGCCCGGGGCATTTCGGCCGGCGCTGCGCGACTTCGTGACCGGGTTCGCCGAGCAGGTAGGCTGGCAGACGACTATCTCCTTCGACGCCGCTCTCGCCATTCCCCTCGCCCTGGAGCCCGTTCTGTTCCGGCTGGTCCAGGAGTCGCTGAACAACGTCGCCAAGCACGCCGAGGCGACCCATGTGACCGTCTCCCTGGCGGCGAGCGACGGCGGTCACGCGCTGCGCCTGACGGTCCGGGACGACGGCCAGGGGTTCGACGCGCGGGCCGCCCGCAAGGTCGGCCTGGGCCTGAAACAAATGGCGGCGCGCGTGGAGGGGGCCGGCGGGGCTTTCCACCTGGCGAGCGAGCCCGGGGCGGGCACCACCGTCACGGCCCAGATTCCCCTTGAGAGCAGTCGTGTGATCTGATCGCCCACCGTCGCCGAGCGGCCACGCTCTGGCCATGGCAGAGGTCTTTCTCGCGGACTACCAGGAACGGCATGATGAGTGAAATTCGTGTTTTGCTGGCGGACGATCACAACGTATTGCGCCAGGGCATGGCCCAGGCCCTCGACGCCCAGCCCGACATCGCGGTGGTTGCCCAGGCGGCCGATGGCCCCCAGGCAGTCGAGCTGGCGCGCGCGCACCGTCCGGACGTGATCCTGCTGGACATCAACATGCCGGGCATGGACGGCGTGGAGGCGGCCCGGCAGATCATTGCCGAGTCTCCCGGTATCGGCATCATCATGCTGACGATGTATCGCCGGGACGAATACGTCGTCGAGGCGATCAAGGCCGGCGCCAGCGGCTACCTGCTCAAGGAAGTCGAGCTGGACGACCTTCTGGCGGCCATCCGCTCGGTGGCCCGTGGCGAGGCCGTCCTGGACCCGGCGGTGGCCGGGCGGGTGCTGGCCGAGCTGCGGCGGCCCGCGCGGCCGGCGGACGACACGGCCCCGGCCCTCACCGAGCGCGACACGGAGATCCTGCAGCTGGTGGCCCGAGGGCTGAGCAACCAGGAGATTGCCGATCAACTGCACCTGGCGGAGAAGACGATCCGCAACCGGCTCTCGCTCCTCTTCAAGCAGCTCGCACTGGAAAACCGCACCCAGGCCGCGCTGTACGCCATTCGCCAGGGCCTGGTGGACGACGAGCCGGACGCCGCCTGAGCGCGGAGGGGGGACATTTGTCCCGAGGCCCGGGGCAAAATGGAGCCAGACGTCCCGGCGGGGTCATGAGCAACGACACTACCCCCGAACATATCGACAGCGTACGCTAGGGTCATGGATTTGACCAGACACGGCGAGACCTCGTGGCGACCGGCTGACGTCCAGCCTGGCCTCCGGGTTTCGCGGTCATGAACCTGGAGCGGAAAATGAAACGCCTATCCCTGCCCCTGTTCGTCGTCCTGGCCCTTGTTGCCCTCTGGGTCACGGCCTGCGGCAGCCAGACCGCTGCCTCGCAGGACGAGCACGTCGAAGATGACCACCATGACGGCGAGAGCATGGCACATGCCCATGTTGACCCACCGGCCGAGTTCGCCGGGTTGGCCAACCCCTTCGCGGCCGATCACGAGGCTGTGGAAGCCGGCGAACTCATCTTCCAGACCAACTGCGCGACATGCCATGGTCCTGAAGGGAAAGGCGACGGGCCCGCGTCCGCCGAACTGGATCCCAGGCCGGCGACGCTCGCCGACGGCATGATGATGGGCGAGCTGAGCGACGGCTATCTCTTCTGGCGCGTGAGCAAAGGGGGTCAGATGGAGCCGTTCAACTCGGCGATGCCTCCCTGGGAGGCCGCGTTGACCGAGGAGCAGCGCTGGCAGGTGATCAGCTTCGTGCGCGCGTTGGCCGATGATGCCGGCGGGCACATGGACGACGACCATATGGAAGATGACCACATGGACGACGACCACATGGACGACGACCACATGGACGACGACCACATGGACGACGACCACATGGACGACGACCACACGGAAGCGGGGCAATCGGGATAGCCGGGAGTGGGAACGGCGTCGCGGGCCGGGCTCCGCGACACCGTGAGAGAGGTAACTGGGTGGACACGGCCGGCGCCTGGCGCCGGCCGTTTGCCGTCACGGTGATTCGCGCAGCGCGCCGACCCACACGCCGGCCAGCACGAGCGCGCTGCCGGCAACGAAGATCGGGGCCACCGTCTCCCCCAGGAAGAGAGCCGCCAGGGACACGGTAATGATCGGCGAGAGTACGAAGCCGTAGGAGGTGGCCGAGGCCGTCCAGCGCTTCAAGATCATGACGTAGAGCAGGAACCAGCCCACCGACGCCCCCAGGACCAGGAAGAGGAAGGCCAGCCACACGCCCGGGCTGGCCGGATAGACTCGCGGCTCGCCATGGACCGGCCCGCCTTCATGCAGCGCTCGAGCCTCGCCGCCGGGATCCTGGCCGCCGCGGCTCTCGTGGGCTGCGCGCCCGAGACGCCCGCGCCGTCGCCCCCGGTCCCGCCCGTCGATCACACCCTCGTCGACGACTACCTC